>NZ_JAJEQL010000038.1:0-19521 GCF_020687345.1 Faecalibacterium butyricigenerans | reverse complement strand
ATCTTGTCAAACCATGCGGGGTCTTTCAGGTCGCAGGGGATGTTTTGCTCCCGCTCCCCGGCGGGCAGCAGCTGCTGCCGCAAGGCAATGACATCCGGGAAGTCCAGATTGTAAATTTTGCATCTGCCGTTGTCGCAGGCTCTGCCGGTGTTATCCAGCCCGCAGCCCAGGTTGACTACCGCCGCGCAGGGGTGTTTTTTCAGGTACGCCCGCACCTCAAAGGCAAGGTCATTCTGCCGCATGGCCACCTCCAGCGCACCGAACCGCTGCATCAGGCTGCGGGAGTTTTTCTCTGCCTCTGAAAAGTCGTAATCGATCTGGTCGATCAGATGCACCGCTGTTTCGTCCCGATAAAGGTTCGGATACAGCTCGGTACACAGCTTCCGGGAATACAGTGGGAGGATCAGCGTCTCCTGCACGGTGTTTTTCTCGATTTTGTATTTCATAGGTTCCTTCCTGTTCTCCTTATTCTGCTTTCCGGCAGACAAACCATGCCATGCTCTTCACTGTTCCAAGTGTTACGGTTGCATACCGTTTCTCCAGCCGTTTTTTCAAACTGAAGGCCGTCTCGTAGGGCGGCGTGAAGAACCCCATCTTTTCATAAATGTGCCGGACAAACCAATCCGTCCGCTTGTGCTCGCCCTTCACATAGAAGCAGCCGCAGAAGGTCCCGCCGGGCCTCAAGACCCGGAACACTTCCCGGTAAGCAGCTTCTTTCTCCGGGAACGCGTGAAAGCCGTTCAGCGACAACACAATGTCAAATGCACCGTCCGCAAAGGGCAGCGCACCTACATCCCCCTGCTGAAGGGTCACATTCTTCAGGTGCAGGCGGTCTGCCTTTTCCTGTGCCTGTCCCATCATATCTGCCGAGTAATCCAGACAGGTGATGTCCGCTTTGGGCAGCGTCTTGTAAAGCGGCATGGTCAGAATGCCGGTGCCCACCGGCACCTCCAGCAACTTGCCGGAAAAATGCTCCGGGATGCCGGACAGTGCCTTTTCCAGATAGGCATCGTTTTCCGCCTTGTTCATGTCCCACACCAGACGGCACACCGCTTTCCCGCTCAGGGTGGAGCAGGTGATCATACCATCATAAAAATTGTTGCCGCCTGTCAGCCGATAGGCACCGCGGATTGCTTCTTTTCGTTCCATGCTCCGTCCTCCTTACACTATTTCACCGCTTTTGCGCCGTAACGCAAAGCCAGCCCTTTTTATTTTTGTGGCTTTGGATCTGACAAAATCCTGCTTTTTCCAGATACTCTTTCAGTGCAGTATCCGTATAGATGGCCATGCCATCGATGATCTGCGTCCATTTGTCGTCTTTTGTCGTTTCGCCGTTTGCTTCATTGCAGATGAAAAAGACCCCGCCGGGCTTCAGCACTCGATAGACCTCTCTGAAATTCTGTGCAAGCTCCGGCCAGAAATAGACCGTTTCAAAGGCGGTCACCACATCAAACTGCTCCGCTTCAAACGGCAGCTCTGCCACACTTGCCTGTTGCACGGTACACCGTCCTGCCGCAATGGCTCTTGCATTGACCTTTCGCGCTTTTTCCACGCTGACGGCTGAGTAGTCAATGCCCTGCACCTTGCCGTTGGGGCACAGTTTCAACAGCGCTTTAATGTTCGCTCCACCGCCGCAGCCGCAGTCCAGCACCATGGCATCCGGGGCAGGCTGTAAAAAACTCAGCCCCCATTCTGCCATTGCGCTGTGTCCAAAGTTCATCATAGCAACCATGATTTTCCCGCCAAAGCCTACGGGCTTTCGGGTGTTTTCAAAAAAGGACATAACGCCACCCTCTTTCTATTTACCGTTCACAATGCAATACTTTTTACCAGATGCGCCCACTGCTCCGGGTGACAGGCCATCAATTCCTCGTGCCACAAGTTAGGTAAAGCTAACTTTCAGTCTTATAAAAAGCCGCTTCTCAGCGGTCCTTCTGCCAAAATAATACGCCCTGCCGTCTCCTCTGTCAAGAATTTCAGGCATTTTCGGGTATTCCGAAAGAGATTTCGCTCTCGGGAACCCCCAACCATCACCCCAGTGCCACATCCAGCACCATCATCACGCTGAATCCCACCGCAAAAAACACCGTGCCGACGTTGGAGTGCTGCCCCTGCGACATTTCCGGGATCAGTTCCTCCACCACAACATACAGCATGGCTCCGGCAGCAAAGCTGAGCAGATAGGGCAAAGCAGGCACCACGATGCCTGCCGCCAGAATCGTCAACACTGCCCCGATGGGCTCTACGATGCCGGACAGCACGCCGCCCCAGAACGCCCGGCCTTTTTTCATTCCTTCCGCCCGCAAGGGCATGGAGATGATGGCCCCCTCCGGAAAGTTCTGAATGGCAATGCCAAGGGAAAGTGCCAGCGCCCCGGCGGCGGTGATCTGAGCAGTTCCGGCAAGGTATCCGGCATAGACTACGCCCACTGCCATACCCTCCGGGATGTTGTGCAGCGTCACCGCCAGAACCATCATGGTGGTGCGCTGGAGCTGGCTTTTTGGCCCTTCGGCCTGCAAACTGTTCTGGTGCAGATGCGGGATGAGATGGTCCAGCAGCAGCAAAAACAGGATACCCAGCCAGAAACCCACCGCCGCCGGGAAAAATGCCAGCCTGCCCAGATCTGCGGCCTGCTCCATAGCCGGGATCAGCAAGCTCCATACCGACGCCGCCACCATCACTCCGGCGGCAAAGCCGGTGAGGGCGCGCTGGATACCGTCACGCAGAGAGTTTTTCAAAAAGAACACACAGCCCGCCCCAAGGCTTGTGCCCAGAAAGGGAATCAAAATCCCCCAGAATGCGTCTTGTATCATGTAGTACCTCCTTGCGGTTAAATGTAACTAACCGCACAAGCAGTATACTGCGCTCCGGCAAAAAGGTCAAGGGCTTTGCGGTATAGAGGATGCAGATCTTTCCTGCATCGAAAAATTCACCTCTGCAAACTTGCCGGTTTCTACTTGACAACGCCCGATGGGAGTGCTATTTTTATTTCGCGAATTTGTTTTGCCTAACCATCTGAGGGGTTTTTCCCCTGCATTTTTTGCTCCAATTGTTAGGTAAAACTAACTGTTTTTTCAAAACTGAGACAGAGGTGTGTTATCATGAGATTGAAAAAAGTATTTGCAGGTGCACTTGCGGCCGCTATGCTGGTATGCGCTGTGGCAGTCCCGGCCTTCGCTGCGGAAGAGGTGGAACAGGAAAACTGCCTGACCTCCAGCTATGTCCAGATGAACATTCCCTACGCCGACTTCTACAAGGCTGCCGGTGTGGACAACGCATCTGAGATCGACGCTGTGACCAGCGCCACCAAGAACAAGACCCGTGCGGGCAACCTTGTCGCCGGTTCCTACCACGTCAACGCGGACGGCTCCGACATCACCGGCGTTTCCTTCCCGGTCAAGGTGCTGACCCCGTGGGCGCTGAAGAATGCAAAGCAGGTCACCGATGCCGACAGCTACGACATTACCGTTACCCTGAAGGACAAGGAATCCACCACCACCTACACCGGCGCAGATGCCTTGTTTGAGAACGAGAGCTACGCTTACTACAAGCTCAGCGAGACCCCTGCCTACTACATCACCGCATGGTATAACCTGCTGAGCGGCAAGTGGGAGTTTGGCAAGGTCCACGCCACCGAGACCACCGTAGAGGGCACCACTGTGAAGCTGAATACCAACGGTCACCGCGCCACCTACGAGATGAAGATCTCCGGTTTCGATCTGGACTACAAGACCAACAAGGTCTACGGCGTAGTTCTGACCACCGCCGATGGCAGTGAGTACGGCCTGCAACATTTGGCCAACATCTGGCATGGTACCAAGCTGGGCTTCAATGCCGATGATCCTTACTTTGCATCCATCATCGGCAAGACGATTACTCAGATCACCTTCTACGCCGCCGACGGCGTGTATGTCCTGCCGGTCAATGTGGCGCTGTGAATACACGGGAAACTGCCTATTTATTGAAAATATAACACAAAAGGGCAAAGTCTCCTGAATGCAGGCGGCTTTGCCCTTTTTTATTGCAGATGGAGCCCAATCGCAGGGTCAACAGTTTTTACGTCTGCAATACGGAATCAATATTGCCGGCATTACTCTGCGAATCACAAAAGGGTCCATCCAACAGCACTACTGCGGGATGGACCCTTTTTATTCGCCTTCCGGCTCCTTGCAGACATCCACCCAGCCCTCGGCTCCGGCGGCTGCTTCCAGCTCCTGCAAGGTCAGCTTGACAGCGGTGTGACCGTTGCCCGCCGCAAGGACATTTTCCCACTTCTCCGCTCTTATTCGGTAATGGCCCAGACCCGTGCAGGCAGACCAGTTGCACCTTCAATGCGGGGATAAGAAACGATGACCACCGCACCGGCAGGCTGAACTTTATCCAGATTTGCAAGCACCTCCACCTGCAGCTTGTCGTTGTCCAGAACATAGCGCTCGCAGGCAAGGTCGCCCTTTTCCTCCGCCACCGCAGAGGAATCGGTATCCAGCGTTTCGTGGCCGTTGGCGGCGGCGTTGCGCACCTTGTAGATATACTCCAATGCTTCCAGCGACCAGCCGGGGGCATTTTCTTTGCCCTCTGCGTCGATGCCGGACAGCGCATCCATATCCGGCCACTTCTTGTACCAGTCGCTGCGCAGAGCCACCAGCGCACCATCCGGGATAGGACCGTACTTTGCTTCATAGGCCTTGATGTCCTCCACCGTCACAGCGTAGCGAGGGTCTTTCTTGGCCTGCTCAGAAATATCAATGACCACCAGCGGGAAGATCAGGTCGTTCACATCGTACTTTTCGGACAGCGCTTTGCCCTTGATGAAGTGACCCGGGAAGTCGATATGGGTACCGAACTGTCCGGGGAATTTGAAGGTCTGGATCAGGCATTCCAGTTCCGGCTTGCCCCAGTCCCACACGGTCTTTGCCAGCTCCACAGAGCCTTCCGGGATGCCGGACCAGTAGGGGCTTTCGTTGTTCAGCGAGTGAGAAAGCTCCACCCAGCGATATTTTTTAGCATCCTTCAGTGCGTTCCACAGTTTATAATCAGCCATTGTCGGTTCTCCTTTTATTGTGACGATGTGTGTTCGGGCACTTCTCCCAGACAACGGCATCTTCCTGTTTTTGCTCAGTCTGTCTGCCGGGAATTTGTCTGGGAGCAGCGCATTCGCCCGGGCAGCCTGTGCCGGGCATCTGCTGTATGTTTCATCTGCCTGTGCTCCCTTCCTTGTGTTGGGGATAGTATAAACTCATTTTCGCACCATGTCAATAGGTTTATTCTATCAAAGACTTCCCCGGCAAACGACAGGTCAGCAAACCGTTCGCCCTTGCAATAACATTTCGTCATCCCCTTTCCCTTTTATCGCAACTCCTCCAGCAGGGCGGTGCAGCCCTCCAGCACATCCTGCCATGTGGCTTCAAAATCCCCGCCTTTTCCACTAAGTCCTTCATCACAAATTCCGCCATAGGGCTGCGGCAGATATTCACATGATACTGATTTATTGAATTTACTGCAACATAATCTTGAAGTTTATGTAATGTATTTCGGTAACAAAGGTATTCAGCAAAGACCGTTTACGCTATATCATTTTTTGAGCAATTCCAATGCCCTGTCCATTGGTACGCAGTCTGCATATCGTTCAGGCCAGAGAAATTCATTATAGTAATGGTAAGCCTGTTCCCTAGTCATGTACTCATTGTCCTGCGTAGAATTTGCATAGGCAGGAACAATCATGTGTAAGCCATGCTCAAAACCAGCCTCTACCGTGGCATTGATACAGAAATCAGTCATAATGCCACAAATCATCACGTCTTTTTCTTCCTTTGCAGTCAGATACTCAAGCAGACCACTCTCTTTTTTGAACGCGCTGCATACGGACTTGATAAACCGTTTTTCATCAGGCATCGGTTGAAACTCGGAATAAACCTCAAACTCATCATCCCCGATAGAGAATCCGGTATCAGGTCCATCATCATGCTGTACATAAATAACTTCTATGCCTTGTTCTCGAGCTGCTCCAATCAGCTTTTTGATATTACCAACAAACTTTCTGAACTCATATAAGCGTTCATCCACGATACCATTCTGTGCATCTACAACCAATAAAACCATGAATAATCTCTCCTTTTTGAGCTTTTTGCTTTGATTCAAATAAACTAAATTCGTATATTATAATAGAGCGTAACTTCTGCTTCATACACCGATTCTGTATGAGAATCAAATAGCACCCATTCCACTAAATCAAACTGCCCCTTCTCTATTCCTTCCACCATTCCATATCGGTCCCACAGTATGTATCACATAATGCCGTGGCAAACACAAACAAGATCTTCTTCATCTTACTCTCCCAGCACCTCGCCCAGTGCCAGAACAGCGTTGCGGACGCACTCCGGGCACGGGCACAGCGGTGCGCCGTTCTCTATCCCCTTCAGATCCTTGCAGATGGTAGCACCGCACTTTTCCTGAAAGTTTTGCAGCAGCTCCTTGGAAATGCGGGGTGTGCCCTTGCCGTCGGTGACGATGCCCGCCACCATCACAGCGCCGATCAGTGCGCCGCAGGTGCTCTCCATGCAGCCCATGCCGGCGGCATAGCCTGCGCCCAGCTTCATCAGGGTGTCGGCATCCACCGGCAGCTTGTCCTCAAATGTCTTCAGCACCGCCTGTGCACAGTTGCACTGTCCAGTAGCTTTCCATGCGGCAGCCTGTGCCGCCCGTTCTTCGATGTTCATTTTACAGTCCTCTTTCTTTGATGAATCGTAGTCTATTCGATATTGTCATAAAATCTCTGTAACACTGCCGCTAATCCCTTCGGAGCTTCTATGTTTGCTTCATGACCTGCTTTCAGAAGTTCATGGAAGTGGGAATCGCTCAAATAACTGGCAAGTTCCTTTGAGGCTTTTTTGTTTGCGTTGTCCTTTTCGCCACAAACGATCAATACAGGACAAGACACCTTACATAACGAATCTCTGAAATCCAATTCTGCCATTGTGCCGCACAAACTGATCACATCTGCTTTTTTGAATCCAAATTGCTTGAATGTTGCATTTGGCATAAAGCGGAACAGCATATTCTGAAATTTCAATAATTTTTTAGGCATTTTGTATTGTGCCGCAATTAACACAAGCGCCTTTACTTTATCCGGATGGTCTATTGCATAATTAAGTGCCAAAACAGCACCCAGAGAGAGCCCGCACAAGACGATTTCGTCATTTTCCTTGTTGCACTCTTCTGAGAATGCAGTATACAGCTCCCTATAGGTGGCCGCTTTTCCTTCCAGCATCTCTGCCAAGCTCAAGCTGGCGCTTCTGTCCGAAACCGTCGTTTCTTTTATTACTCTGTCCCAAGTGTCTGGTTTTTGTCCTAATCCATGTAAGTATAAATACTTCATCTGCTTTTTACCATCATCGTTTTTCCTTCATACGTCCCGCTTCTCTTTCAGCGCCTCAAAGTGATACCGGGGCTTACCTTTGCTCTTTTTGCCGTACTCGATGGCCTCTTTGGGGCAGTAGCAGATGCACGCCATGCAGTGGGTGCAGTTTTTGCCCCAGACCGGCTTTCCGTTTTCCAGATGGATGTTGTTCAGAGGGCACAGCTCCACGCACTTACCGCAGCCGATGCAGGCATCCGTTGCCCGGAAAGCCTCCGCCTTTACAAAAAAGCGATAGAACACCGGGTTCACCGGGCCGCTCATAAGGCGGTCGTAGAGGGTCTCTCTCGGCGGAGGAAACTCCTGCCCGGCTTTGAGCTGGGTCAGTACCTTCTGAAGCGCAGGCTCTGCCTGCTCCACGATGCTCCGGGCCTGCTCCTTTTGGGGCGCATTGAACATGGCAATATAGTTTTCCGGCATGATGATCTGGGCTGTGCCCATGTACCGCAGCTGCTTTTGCGCCGCAAGCTGCCGGTTATAGCCTGCCGCATTGCCAATTTCGCTGCCGCAGTCCATCACAAACCAGATACGCTCTGCCCCGGTCAGCGCGGTCTTGCCCAGCCACTCCGACACCACCCGGGGGATGCGCCATGCGTAGGTAGGCGTTACCAGCACCACGTCACGCCCGGTCTGCACCGGGGCGGTATCCCCTGCCTTGATGTAAGCGTTCAGGTCGTAAAGCGGCATCTCCAGCCCTTCGGCAATGCGCCGCGCCAGATACCGGCTGTTGCCGGTTCCCGTAAAATAAAGTACCATGGCTGCTCCCTCATTTTGTGTTATTCAGATGCCTGTCTGCTCGACAAACCGGAATTTGTTACTCTAATTCCGTGCGAAGGGTGAATTCATCGGGAAGATCGTAAATCGCTTTTTTCAGGAAAAGCGGATAAAAATATTCATCTTTCAATCTGTCAAACTCCAGCCATTCAAAAGTATGGATATGCTTTCCTTCTGTCAGAGTAAAGACGTTTCCTCTTTCCAGTAGAGTTGTCTCTGAAATATCCACCAGAAAATAAATACACAGTTCATGATAATGTAGATTATCCACATCTTCGGTAAAAAAAGCCTGATTGAGCCATAATGGACGTGTAATCTTTGGAGTTACACCAAGTTCTTCCTGAACTTCCCGAACCACTGCTTGCTCAGCAGTTTCACCCATCTTAACTCTTCCACCCGGAAGATAAAAATAGGGTGAGCGTTCATCGTGCATCGCTAAAATTTTATTTTCCGCGATTATCATGGCACATACTCTATAATTAAATTTTTGATTTTCACAATTATAGGAAATATCCATTGCATTGCCTCTTCTAAATTCTAATTTTCCAATTTAACAAATTCCGAGTTGTCGCTCTCTGTATACCATGGTTTTCGCACGCAAAAGACCCGCGGCAAGGTGCGTGCTTACACCTCACCCGCAAACTTCATGCCCCAGTTCATGCGGATGTCGTACATCAGGCGGGTCAGGGCAAGGCTGTCCTGCGGGGTGTAGCGGTCGCTGCCGGTATGCCCCAGCTTGACGCAGCGGCTTGCTTCCCGGATCTCATACTCAAAGCCGTTGATGTCCACCGGGCAGCGGATGACCTCCGGCTCTTTGCTCTCCACTTCCAGCGTCATGGTCTCGGCGTGCTGGAAATCCGGCAGGAAAATACTGCCCTTGGTGCCAACGATACGGGCGTTGCGCTCCAGCTCCTGCCCGATGGTCTGGACCGACTCCGCCTTGCATCCGCCGGGGTAGGTCAGCGCAAGGCGGCTGTAATCGTCGGTGCCGTACTCGTTGATGTGCACCTCTTTGGTCTCCACCTTCTCCGGGTCCTGTCCGGTGAGGATGCGCAGAAAGCCCAGATTGTAGATGCCGATATCCAGCAGCGCACCGCCGCCCAGACCGGAATCAAACTTGCGGTCCTTCCGGGCACCGGAGGCAACAAAGCCATACTGACAGGTGATCTGCTTCAGTTCCCCGATGGTGCCCGCCGCAAGGATCTCGCGCAGGCGGTCGTACAGCGGCAGCAGCCAGATCCAGAATGCCTCCATGAGAAAAAGGTGCTTTTCCTCCGCCAGTCGGTACAGCTCCCGTGCCTGCTCCGGGCTGATGGTAAAGGGCTTTTCGCACAAAACGTGCTTGCCCTGCTCCAAGCAGAGCTTGCAGTTTTCGTAGTGCAGGGTGTTGGGGGTGGCGATATAGATGGCCTCTACCTCCGGGTCGGCGGCAAGGGCTTCGTAGGAGTCATAGCAGCGGGGGATGCCGTACTGCTGTGCAAACGCCTGTGCGCTTTCCAGATGCCGTGAACCCACGGCAACAAGCTGCTCCCCCTCTGCGCCCATCTGTTCCACCGTAGATGCAAACTTTTTGGCAATGGTGCCGGTCGCTAAAATTCCCCACTTCATAATTGTACCTCCTGGTTTATCACTTTGGATTCGTTGCGTTCAGTATACCATGGTTTTCCCCTGCGGAAAAGATAGTGAAAAACAAAAATGCCCCCGGATGGCTTGTTCCAACTCTCCGGGGACAGATTCTATGCACCAGTATCTTTCATCTTGTTCCAAACATTCTCATCCATTATAATAGAGATAGAAAGAAGGTGCCAACATGAAACATCGCATTGTGACGGCTGCGCAGATGAAGGAAATTGAACGAGCCGGGGATGCCCACGGTCTGTCCTACCTGCAAATGATGGAAAATGCCGGAATGGCGGCTTACGCTGAACTGCAAAAGCAGTTCCTTGCACCGTCCGGTGTTTTTGACATGGACGGTTTCCGCTGTGCCGTTCACATCTACATGGGCAATAAAACGGTTGGGGCGGTCAAGAAAAATGCCGTCCACGATTTCTCTGTATTTCAATGTTTACTCCATTTTCATTTTTGTCTGATACGCCTGTGCCAGAACCATTGGTTGCACGCAAAAACAGGCTCCTGCAAGCGTTCAACCACTGGCAGGAGCCCGTTTATTTCTTACAGCTCCGTCATCCACAGACCATGCAGGTTGCAGTAGGCGTAGACCGCCACCGGCTTTTCGCTGCCCAGCTCAAACACCGCCTTGGGTGCCTGCCCGGGGGCGAGGTAGCGGAGCTGTCCGCCGTTTTCCGTCTCCACAAAGAGCCACTGGATATGGTGCACATCCACCATGGGGTGCTCCACTGCACCCACCGTGACGGTGAGGGTGCTGCCGGAAAGCTCTGCCACCGGCAGATGCTTTTCGCCGCTGGCTTCCACCGTGTTGGGGAGCAGTTCCTTCATCTTTTCGCCGCAGCAGACCAGCGGAACCCCTGCGTTGTGGATGGTGGTGACCAGATTGCCACAGTGCTCACAGATATAAAACTTTGCCTTCATATTCAAATCCTCCATCGGAATGTTGTTGGTGTTTTCTATGGCTATATGATAACATTTCCTAGTTAGATTTTCTGTGACTGGGTCACGCAAGGCTGCCTTGTGCTAGAGGGATACTCTCAGCTTCCCATGGCAATAAGCACCAGCACGACCACCACCGCAATAGCGATAAGGCAGCCGCAGCCGCTGCCGTCTCCACCGCCACCGCCGGACGAGCCGCCGAAGTTGCGGTTGAAGGCCGTCATGTACTGGGCATAGCCCGTGTCACCGGCACGGTAAGGGCGAATGCCCGCAGGGAACGACAAAGCAGCCATTGCATGAACCAGCTTCACTCTTGGCGTGAGCCGGATGAAAAACTAGAAGGGTCGTTTTTCTTGACTTCGACCCGGCAGAAGAGTATACTCCGTGGCAGTGAAATATTCGGCTATGACGAGAAAGAGTACCCGGAAAGAATGCTGCAGAGAGCTGCCGGATGGTGCAAGGCAGTGCAGGGCGTCCGTGGGAAGATCCTCTCCGAGCTTTCCGGCTGAATGGGCGGTATCTACGCCCCAGTAAGCGGGAACGGCAGGCCCCCGTTATCACGGGCCGCGCATTGTTGGATGCGCACTGAGGGGCCGGGCTTTGCACCGGCAATAAGAGTGGTACCGCAGAGGAGTTTATACGCCTTTGTCTCTTACGAACCGTAAGGGACAAAGGCGTTTTTGTTTGCGGGAAAGCCATTTTCCGGATGTTTCATTGCCTTTGCATCCGCAAAAATAAGTGTTCAGAAAAGGAGTATTATCATGAAAACATTGGAAAAAGTAAGCGACTTTGTGGGCAAGTACATGGCCGCCATCGTCATTGTGGTAGCGGCACTGGCTCTGCTGTTCCCCGGCACCTTCAGTGTGGTAAAGACCGCATGGGTCAACACCCTGCTGGGCATCGTCATGTTCGGCATGGGTCTTACCCTGAAGCCGGAGGACTTCAAGGTAGTGTTCAGCCGCCCGAAAGACGTGATCATCGGCTGCATTGCCCAGTTCACCCTGATGCCCTTTTTGGCATGGGCGCTGACGCAGCTGTTCCACCTGCCCACTGAGCTTGCCATCGGTGTCATTCTGGTTGGCACCTGCCCCGGCGGCACCTCCTCTAACGTGATGACCTACCTTTCCAAGGGCGACGTTGCACTGTCCGTTGGCATGACCGCAGTTTCCACCGTGCTGGCGCCTTTCCTCACCCCGCTGCTCACCCTGCTGTATGCCGGCCAGCGCGTGAATGTGAACCCTGTAAATATGTTCCTGTCCATCGTCAAGGTGGTGCTGGTGCCCATCGCACTGGGCTTTGTGGTCAACCACTTCTTCCACGCCTTCACCCAGAACGCCGTCCGTGTCCTGCCGCTGGTCTCCACCACCGCCATCGTGCTCATCATCTGCGCTGTTGTGTCCGCAAACTCCGCCAAGATCATGACCAGCGGCCTGCTGATCCTTGCCGTGGTCATCCTGCACAACCTGCTGGGCTACCTCACCGGCTTTGGCGTGGGTAAGCTGCTGAAGCTGGATTCCACCAAGTGCCGTGCAATTTCCATCGAGGTCGGAATGCAGAACTCCGGTCTGGCCACCTCTCTGGCTGCCGCCCACTTTGCACAGTATCCGCTGGCAACCATCCCCGGCGCTGTGTTCTCTGTGTGGCATAACATTTCCGGTGCCGTCCTCGCCAACTTCTTTGCCCGTACCGCCGAGAAGAAGGACTGAGTTACTACATACCATAAGGGGCTGCTGCACAAGGTCCGTTCCCTGTGCAGCAGCTCTTTTTTCAGTACAAAATTCTGGAGACGTGATGTTCCTGCTTGCCCAGATATGGTTTGCGCCCCAGCCAATGCCGGTATCTTCGATCACCGTCGCACGGCTGGCGTCGATCTCGCCGCTCTGGACTTTTTGGCCCAGATAGCACGTACATTTTATCTGTGATTCAGACAACAAAAAAGAGTGGCAGCATTTCAAGCTGAAACGCTGTCACTCTGTAGGAACTGCGTAATGACTGACGATTATCCTTCTACTTTGACCGTAGCACGATCACTCTTTGCGTTTCCATCCGCATCCAGCGTGATATGCACAAAATGTTCCGGCTTATCATAATCCTTCGTCTCGCCGTCATCGGTATAGTATTCATAGGATGCACCATCGGGAGCATAGGCAAGCAGGCGCAGATCTGCAAAATCCACATCGGCAACGCTCTGGATCTTTTTGCCGTCCTTGGCAAGGGGCAGAAGGTGTCCCTTGCGCATAAAGAACACCACTTCATCCAGCTCCACCGGAATGTAATGATGGCCTGCTGGCAGCACGCTGGTTTCGATGCGGTTGCCTTCGCTGCACTTTACCCGCACCTGCAGCATCTCCTCCGGCAGATAAACGTACCGACCTCGGGCATTTTGCTCATATACCGGGGCGATCAACAGGCTTTCACCGATCATCACCTCATCCTCCACCCGGCGGGCAAAGTCATCCTCCGGGAAGGCGAACGCCAACGGCATACAGTACATGCCGTCGTGCAGGGCAGCTTTCATGTACTCGCTGTAAATGTAGGGCAGCAGCAGGTAGCGCAGCTGTAAAATACCGGCAAAGGCGGCCTTGTTTTTAAAGCGGTAGGGCTCCTGCCGGCGGGTGTCCTTGGCAGAGTGGTTCCGCAGCAGCGGAGAGAAGATGCCCATGCCGTACCAGCGCAGCACCAGATCCTCCGTGGTATTGCTGCCAAAGCCGCCAATGTCGGGGCCTTCGTACAGGAAGCCGCACATATTCAGGGAGGGCATCATGTGCAGCGCAAGCAGAATGTGGCTCCACCAAGAATGGTTGTCGCCGGTCCAGATGCCGCCATACCGGTGCATCCCGATGCAGGCAGAACGGGAGTACATCAAAATGCGCTTGTCCGGCTCCAGCCGCTCAAAAGCCTCGCCTGCAGCACGGGTCATGTTATAACCAAAAAGATTATGTACCTTGTCGTGCCGCATACGCCCCTGTTTGGTGTTGTGGTAGAACATCTTATAATCGTTTTCGTTGTTGGAAAGCTCTGCCACCATGCCGGTAAAAGCACCAAAGCTGGAAATGTCCAGGTTTTGCTTGTCGTATTCCTCAATTTTAGCAAAGGTCTTTTTCAGTCTTTCCTCTGCGTAGAAGATAGCAGGCTCGTTCATATCATTCCAGAAGCCTTCGATCCCCTGATCCAGCAGAACTTTATATTGACTGCCAAACCAAGCACGGGCTTCCGGGTTGAGCATATCGGGGAAGTGTACCCGTCCCGGCCACACACCGGCTACAAAGGGGGTGCCATCCTGATTCGTGCAGAAGTAGCCGTTTTTCACGCCCTCCTCGTACACATCATATCCCTCTTCGACCTTGACTCCTGCATCGATGATGGGGACAAGATGGATGCCCTGCGCTTTCATCTCAGCGGCAAAGTCTGCAAAACGCGGGAAGCGCTGCGCATCCACCGTAAAGTCCTTGTAGCGCTCCATGTAATCAATATCCAGAACCACAGCGTCCAGCGGCATATGATTGGCACGGTAATTTGCCACCACCTCGCGGACCTCGTCCTCGTTCATGTAGCTCCAGCGGCTCTGGGCGTTGCCAAAAGCCCATTTGGGCGGGATATAACTGCGCCCCACCAACTGGCGGAACTGGTGCACAATATCGGTCAGGCTCTCGCCCTCAATGATGTAGAGATCGTAATTTTCCTCGGCCACCGTGATGCGTAAGGTATCCATGTCGGTGTAGCCGCAGTCAAAGGTGACCTTGCCCGGGTAGTCGATAAAAACGCCAAATGTATCCTTGCCGGACACGATCATAAAATTATAAGCACCGTACAGCGAGGATTTGCCCTCGGTATGGTTGCCGTCATCGGAGCACTTGCTTTCGTACACCCACCCGCGCTTGTTGATACCACGGACGTTTTCGCCAAGACCATACAGATTATCCTGCGGTTCCATGGCATAGGAGAAACCATCCGGCTCCTTGGTCAGATAGGGTATCGTTTCCATCATGGGCAAAGAAGAACCCACTACACTTTCGGTATCAAACGGTTGACCGTATTGCTTTTTGTAGATCATAGCAAAACACCTCTCCTTTGTTTTTTGAATCGTCACAGTGTAAAACGTACCAACGTATTTTTGATGGACAATTAAGGAACTCTGACGTTGGCTGGAGCAATTGGGGCTTCAGCCTTATTTTCAACCCAATCGCTGCGGTTGTGCAGCCATTTCAATACAAGATCCTTGAAACGTGATGTTCCTGTTTGCCCAGATATCACGCGCCTTTCTGCAATGCACAGATCACAGCCACTGTTTCAGCACATCGTTCAGCTTATTCAAATCAAGCGGTTTGGCGATATGCTCGTTCATGCCGGTGTTCTTTGCCAGCTGCACATCCTCGGCAAAGGCATTTGCCGTCATGGCAATGATGGGCACTTTGCCCCGGCTGCCGGCAAGGGCACGGATCGCAGCAGTGGCTTCGTAACCATTCATGATGGGCATCTGGATGTCCATAAAAATGAGATCGTACCACTTTTCTGGCGCTTCCATCACCTTTTCGACTGCAATTTTTCCGTTTTCGGCGCTGTCGATGGTCACGCCCGTCATGCCTATGATCTCGGTTGCGATCTCACGGTTCAGCTCGTTATCCTCCACAAGAAGGATCCGCTTACCCGCATAGTTTTCCTTTGCAAAGTCTTCCAGATAGTTCCGGGCGTTTTCCTCCTTCTTCCCGGATGTAAACTGCCGCAGAGTTGCCGTCAGACGGGAACGGAACAGTGGTTTTGCCATAAACGCATTCACGCCCGCCGCTCTGGCTTCTTCTTCGATCTCGCTGAAATCAAAGGAAGTCAGGATGATGATCGTGACATCTTCTCCTACCCGTTCCCGGATTTTTCTGGCGGTTGCAATACCGTCCATTTCCGGCATCTTCCAGTCCAGGATCACCGCAAAATAGTCACTGTTGGTCTCATGACGCGCATAGCAGCGCTCCACAGCTTCCTTACCGGTCAGGACCCATTCGCCCGCTATGCCGATCTCCTGAAGGGTTGCAACGGTGCTTTCGCAGCAGGTCTTGTCATCGTCCACGACCAGTACCGGCAGATCGAGCAGTTCTTTTTCCTGTTCCTTCTCGTTCTTCTGAAGCTTCAGATAGACCGTGACCGTGATCTTCGTTCCCTTGTTGGGAGCGCTTTCGACCTGAATGTCACCATTCATCAGGTTGACGATGTTTCTTGCAATGGCCATGCCAAGACCGGTGCCCTGCACCTTGGTCGTCCGGTGATCGTCTGCCCGGCTGAACGGCTCGAACATGATCTTCTGGAATTCCGGCGTCATACCGATGCCGTTGTCCTCGATGGAAAACTCGTAGCAGCCAAGCTCCGAGAAGCCGTTCGGTTTTTCCTTGATCGTAAGGGTGATGTTTCCTCCATCCGGGGTGTACTTGACGGCGTTGCTCATCAGGTTCACAAAGACCTGCTGGATGCGCAGGCTGTCGCCGCAGACAGCTTCGTGCTCGATGTGCTCAACGTGGGCTTCGAGCTGATGGTGGTGCTCGTCGATTGCCGGTTTTGTGATGGTGAGCAGGTTATCGACCAGCTCCGGCAGGCTGAAATCCTCCTCGGCAAGGCTTATTCGCCCGCTCTCGATTCTGGCCATATCCAGCACTTCATTGATCAGTCCCAACAGATGACGACTCGACTTTGTAATCTTGCCAAGGCACTCGACCACCCTGTCCTGACTCTCGATATTCGCACCCGCAATGGCGGTCAAGCCAACGATTGCATTCATCGGTGTACGGATATCATGGGACATATTGGAGAGGAATTCCGTCTTGGCGCGGCTTGCGTTTTCCGCCGCCCGGTACGCATCCTTCAGTGCCTTATGGGACTCGATCTCGGCCTTTTTCTCCTGTGACACATCCATAGATGCCAGCAGTGCTTTGACCAGCTTTGTTCCATCCCACTCCAGCGGAATGAAGGAACCGATCTTATAGGTGTTTTCGTCTATGGAGCAGTATTCAAATTTGTAGATGTCGTTCTCGCCCTGCAGATTCTTTCGGATATTTTCCGGTGAGAACAATGCGTCTATCGCCGCCAATGGCTCCAACGTCTTATACCTTACAGCCACCTGCTCCACAAAACCATGGTAGGTTCCCGTCGGCGCGTATATCATCTCACCTTGCAGATTATAGAACCGATACCGGTCATTCTCCAGATCGCAGACGACAAAGCGATCCAGCAGACGCACCATACTCTGGATCAAAAGATCCATCGATGCGTTATCTGAGGCCATCTGCATCCGCCGTGCCGTCTCTGCTTTGGACTCTGTGATGTCCCGCAGAAAAATCATCGCATATTCGGAATCTTCGATCTCACCGCGCATGACCACGTTGCTGACCCATCGTTCCTCCCCATCCAGAACGATGCGGCACTCCTGCCGCAGCTCCGTCTCAAGCCCCTTTAGTTTTTCCGTGATGTAGGCGCGATTGTAGAAATCCGTTACAGACTTTTTGTCCTCTTCAACCACATAGTTGTCCACAAAGAACCTGACCAGTCCATCCCATGTGTGGTTCTGCTCAAAGGCCGTCATCAAAGAAGGCTCCACTTTGAAAGTATCAAAGGTGTTCTTTTCCAGATTTACATAGTATTCGCAGAGGTTTGCGCTGGTAAATGCACGGTGAAATGCCGCCGCCCGCTGCGCCTGCATCCGGCTTCTTTTTTCCGCGTCAATGTTGCTGATGATTCCGGCAATTCGATTGGCCGAGCCATCCAGACGGCGTATCACCTCCGCCGATGTCCGGAACCACTGGTATTGGCCATCCTGCATTTTCAGTCGGTACTCTACGCTGAACTTCGTGGCGTTGCTTTTGTCCGCGATCGTTTCCAAAAGCAGCTGCATTACCCGGTCATAGTCCTCCGGGTGCAGAAGGTTCGACCACGAATCCAGTTTGTTCGGAAAATCCAGAATGTCATGATATCCAAGGATCTGCCGGAACGCATGGCTCCAGTTCACATGAACGATCTCACCGTCTTCATTGCACTCAAAATACCACAGCGCGGAATGAATGGATTCGTTGACTAACGCAAGGTTCTCATACGCCCAGTTCATCTGTACTGACATGACCCAGATCGGTGTTCCATCCGTATCGACTGCATCTTTTTTGTAAAGACGCACATAGACGGGAGCCCCATCTGCCGTGAGGAACTGGCTTTCACCTCCGCCCTGAATCTGACGAAAGCGTGCATTGTCAAGGAATGCGGCATCTCTCTTATAGAAAAGATTCTTCAGCGAACCCTTTGTCTGCTCCATCAGGGATGCATAGCTGTGGTTCAGATTATGCAGCAACAGATCACTGACCGACAGGATCGACAATTCGGCATCATAGTACCCGGTAATGGTTCCGACACCGCCATTATGATAGATCGTCTCCTGCATGGCCTGAAGTGCATTTTTCCCCAGCCTTACCGTATCGGAAGTGTAGATTTTATCTGTAAGTCTTCTATCGAATTTCATTTTCATCCTCGTAGGGTTTTGATTCTGCTGCGCACTTCAATTCTGGTATGTCTTTTATGGTCAACTGGCATACTGATTTGTGATCAAGCTTGTACAGTATAACTAGTATAGTATACTTGCGCAGCGTTTCGATTTCAAGCGCTAATTGGCATTGGCTGTGTAAAAAAGAGAGGCCAATCTGCGTAAAAATTTGCGCAAGTTGATCCCTGTACTTTTCCACGATCCGGCTATCCGTATAGACAGCCGCCCCTGCGATGCGGTATACTCGAACCAGATCAACATTTTCAGGAGGGAGAAAACAACAAGGTGGTCATTGTTACCGGCGGAAGCTCCGGCATCGGACGGTGCACGGCATCCGCTCTGAAAGAGAACGGCTGCATCGTCTATGAGTTCAGCCGCAGGAGTATCCCTATGGAGGGCGTCACCCATCTGTCTGTCGATGTGACCGATGAAGATGCGGTCACCGCCGCTGTGCAGCAGGTCATCCAAAAAGAGACCAAAATTGATGCAGTGATCAACTGTGCAGGCTTTGGCATTTCCGGTGCGGTGGAGTTTACGTCCATGGAGCAAGCCAAAGCACAGTTCGATGTGAACTTCTTCGGAACGGTC
The DNA here is from genome assembly GCF_020687345.1 of Faecalibacterium butyricigenerans. NCBI lineage: Bacteria > Bacillati > Bacillota > Clostridia > Eubacteriales > Oscillospiraceae > Faecalibacterium > Faecalibacterium butyricigenerans. The sequence goes on along the minus strand of NZ_JAJEQL010000038.1, from coordinate 667 downwards.
ACTGTAAATAAAGCGGTTCTCCCCTTCCTACGCCGTCAGGGGAAGGGGCATATTGTGAACATCAGCTCCGTTGCTGCCGTAGCGCACATTCCGTTCCAGACCTTCTACTCTGCAAGCAAAGCCGCCGTTTCTTCTTACTCTTACGCTCTGGCAAATGAAGTCAAGCCCTACGGCATCCATGTTACCGTCGTAGAATTGGGTGACATCTGCACCGGATTTACAAAGGCACGTCAAAAAAGCATTCTCGGCGATGATGAATACGGCGGACGCATCTCCCGGAGCGTCAGTCAGATGGAGCATGACGAGCAAAACGGCATGGACCCGGCACGCATTGGACGGTACATCGCCGGTATTGTGGAGAAAAAGAACCCGGCAGTCGTTTATGTTGCCGGTGCACAGTATAAATTCCTGAGTCTTTTGTGCAAGCTCCTGCCTGCCGCAGCACGAGGAAAGATCGTGGGAAAAATATATGGGTAACAGGCGCATTGCTCCGCAAAGCTGCTATATAAACTAAAAAATCCGCCGGGGATGCCTCCCAACAGGGAAGCTCCTCGGCGACTTTTTTACGGCGATGCCGCAGCATCAGCGATTTTTCCAGCCTGATTGAAGAACTGGAGCGGGAGACCATTTTTGACGGTGTGCCTGCCCGACGTCAGGAAAAAGGGCA
>NZ_JAJEQL010000037.1:0-20004 GCF_020687345.1 Faecalibacterium butyricigenerans | reverse complement strand
AGTCCAGAGGTAGGGAGGGGGGAGTCGAAACACCCCTCCCTGCCTCTGGCCCGCGCGGAGCGCAAGCCGCTTGACCGTAAGAAAAAACATCCCCCGCGCTACCAGCGCGAGAACCATTTCTGGTTCTCTCTTGGCACGCAAAAGAGAACTAAGCCCTACTACAACAGCGATTAACCCGCGCCACCGGCGCGCAGAAAACTTGAGGATACAAAAAAGACCCTCAGGTCTCTCCCAGAGAAACCTGAGGGTCAACAACGGCTCAGAGCCGCTGCGGAATGCGGTGCATCTCTCCCGAGCGCTCGAGGCTGCTGGCAGCGGCGTCCAGCGCAAAGGCCAGCGCTGCGCCCAGCGCCACGTCGATGCAGCTGTGCTGCTTGAGCAGCATGGTGGACAGGATGATGGCAACGCCCAGCACATTGGCGGCAGGCCGCATCCAGCGGCGGCGCGGCTCGTCGAAGCAGCGGCTGCGGCGGTAGCCGATCATCAGAGTCACCGAGTTGAAGACGTGGATGGAGGGACAGACGTTCTTGGAGCTGTCAACGGCGTAGAGCATCCGCACCAGACGAGCGAAGATGTCGCTGCCATACACCCGGTAGGGCCGCAGGGCAAGCCCCGTGGGCAGCAGGACGTAGCAGCTCAGAGCGATGGTCATGCCGGTGAACAGGCACAGGCAGACCCGCCAGAAGTCGCTGCGGTCGCCCCGCAGCAGCAGATAGAACAGGGTGAAGGGGATCCACGCGAACCAAGCAAAATAAGGGACGATGGCGTATTTGCAGAAGGGGATGACATCGTCCAGCTGACAGTGCACCCAGATGGCGGGGACGGTGACGTTCACCTCAAGCCAGTGGAATGCGGTCAGATAAAATACCGTATAAAGAGCCATGAAAGAGACAGGATGGCGTGCAAACCAGCTGCGCATCGATAACACTTCCTTTTTGGGGCACACGTTTCGGACTTACCCCGGCAGCATAGCATTATACGCCCTGAGCAGGAAGAAAACAAGACAAAAATCTGACAATCTTACTAAAACACGCTGCGAAAAATTGTGCATATGGTCGGCTGTTTCTGGCCCACAAACAAAAAACAAGCCGCTGCCAGCTGGCAGCGGCTTGCCGCTTGAAATTCAAGCAGTGCCGTCCGGAATGGGTACACTCAGACGGCGGCGAAACTCAGACGAGTACGCCGGGCTGTTATGCAGCCTTCTTCTGGGTATTCTTCTTGGTCGCGTGCAGGAAGATGGCCAGCATTGCGACGGCGAAGATGACGCCGAAGGGATACGCAACAGCGGTGTTGTAGATGGTAGCGCCCTCAGCGGTCTTGCTGTTGAGGATGCTGCCGAGGCACTCAGGAGCCAGAACGAAGTAAGTAGAGGAGACTGCGCTCATGAAGGTAGCGGGAACAGCGGTGATCCAGTAGTTCTTCTTCTCCTGGAAGAGGTACATGGAAGCAGCCCACAGGACGATCATAGCCAGAGTCTGGTTGGTCCAGCTGAAGTAGCGCCAGATAACGGTGTAGTTGATGAAGCCCAGTGCATTGCCGATGCCGAGGAAAGCGCCGACGCCCAGAACGGGCACGCAGAGCTTCAGGCGGTTTGCGTAGCTGTCCTGATCGATCTTGAACCAGTCGGCCAGAGTCAGACGAGCGGAACGGAATGCAGTATCGCCAGAGGTGACGGGGCAGATGACGACGCCGATCATAGCCAGCGCGATGCCCACGCCGCCCATGGTCTTGGAGCAGACGTCGTAGATGGCGGCGGACTGGCCCTCAGCCAGAGCAGCTGCCAGACCGGTGTTCAGGCCGCCGGTGATCTCGTACAGAGAGCAGCCAGCTGCGGCCCAGATCAGAGCGATGATGCCCTCGCAGACCATTGCGCCGTAGAAGACGAAGTGGCCCTGCTTCTCACTCTTCATGCAGCGAGCCATCAGAGGCGACTGGGTGGAGTGGAAACCGGAGATAGCGCCGCAGGCAACGGTAATGAACATGAAGCTCCAGATCGGAGTTCCGGAGGGATGCATGCTGCCGAAGTGCTCCCAGATCTCGGGGATGGTGTAAGCGGGGTTGGTGAAGATGCCGAAGATAACGCCGACAGCCATGATGATCAGGCAGATGCCGAAGACGGGGTAGATCTTACCGATGATGGCGTCGATGGAGATGAAGGTCGCAATGAAGTAGTAGACCAGAATGATGATCAGCCAGAACAGGGTGGTGGTCAGAACGCCGGACATACCACTGTTCTTGCACAGGGTCACGATCAGGCCGGCGGGGCCGACTGCGAACACGGTACCGACCATGATCAGCAGCACGACGGAGAACACACGCATGATGTTCTGCATCACAGGGCCGAGGTACTTGCCGGTGATCTCTGCGATAGAGCCGCCGTCATTGCGCTCGCTCATCATGCCGGAGAAGTAGTCATGCACACCACCGGCAAAGATGGTACCAAAGGTGATCCACAGGAACACCACAGGACCCCACAGAGCACCCTGCAGTGCGCCGAAGATGGGGCCGAGGCCCGCGATGTTCAGCAGCTGGACCAGAAACAGCTTCCACTGAGGCATCACGACGTAGTCAACGCCGTCGTTGATGCGGACAGCAGGAGTTTCACGGTCATCGGGTCCGAACGTGTTGTCAACGATCTTGCCGTAGACGAAGTAGCCGCCGATCAGGATCGCTAAACAGAGTAAGAAACTAATCATACCAGAAACCTCCTTTTTGATTTTCTGCAAGCTGGCCCCATTCTGCCAGCTGCCAAAATCATCCTTGGCCTTATGTTAACACATTCTTCATAAAATGGATAATATGCTTCTGGTATGGGCTGTATATCAAAAAATATATGGCACATCACCTTGTTTGTGAGGCGATGTGCCATATTTTAACGCAGATAAGAGAAAAAATGAAGGGCGTTTCCCTTTGAAACGCTCCCGGGAAGATGCGGGAGACATATCGCCGAAAATTTTGGCTCATTTTTGTGCAGAGTGCCAGGGAAACCCGCTTTTTTGCCTCTTTTCGTGGCTTTTCTGCCGAAAGCGGCGGGCTTATTTTACCGTGAGGGCGGCTTCCCGGTGGAGCAGGTCGATAAAGGTCTGCTCTTCAGGGCGGAGTGCGCCGTGGTCGGGGTAGACCAGCACGTCCCGCATGACCTGACGCTGGGCGGGGCACTTCCGCAGCACCAGATGGAACTGGTCCAGCGCCCGCTGGGGCATGGGAGAGGCCCACATATAGGCCGAGGGCAGCTGCTGCAGGATGGAGAACTGGCTGCACCGCTCGTAGACATGGATGCGGCGGATGTCGTTGACGTGCCAGCGCACGCCGTCGCCGCCGTCCTCGCCGGGCAGCTGGAAGTCGTCGTGCATGATCTCCATATAATGGTTCAGCTCGGCGAGGTCTTTCACCTCGTGTCTGGCCAGCGGGCCGTCCCGGTTGGTGAGCAGGCGGTACTCGAACTCCATCACCGGCTCCATCTTGAGGCCTCGGCGGGCACAGTAGTGGGTGTAGTGGTCGTCATCCTCGGCGGCATACCGCAGCAGCGCCAGATGATAGCCCCGGCGCAGCACGAAGTCCAGCGCCTCCATCGAGCCGCCTTCCCGGATGTGGATGCGGAGCTGGTCGGCCCCGGCAGCCTCCTTCAGGAAATCCACCGCCGCATAGGAGGCGTAGGTGGCGTGGGGGATCATCACCCGCAGCTCGGCGCAGCGCTCCCGGGCGTGGTGGGCGTCCTCGGTGAGGCGGTCCACCTCTTCCAGCACCCGCGCGGCCTGCTCGATGAACCGACGTCCCTGCTCAGTGGGGATCATGCCGGTGGAGGAGCGCTCGAAGATGCGCAGGCCGTACTCCTCTTCCAGATTCTTCAGCGCCTTGCTGACGTTGGGCTGGGCGGCGTAGAGCTGCTTTGCCGCAGCGCTCACCGACCCCCATTTCTTGATCGCAACGAGATAACGCAGTTCCGTGATGGTCAAAGCCCTTCCTCCCCCTGTCAACGCAGATTCCCCTCTATTTTATCAGCCCGGCGGCAGACGTGTCAAGCTGTGGTTGACGGGCCGGACCGCCCGGCTTATAATAAAGGAAAACGCCCCGCGCAGGAGCGGGGCAGGAGGTGGAGCAGATGGAGCGCTGCCGCGTTCTGCGCATCGAAGAACAGATGTATGGCTGCGAGGAGCTGCCCGAAGGGGCCGAGGTCTGCTGTGATGTGACGGTGGAGGCGGCGGACGGCACCCGGAAGACCCTGTCCTGCCCCGACGCCGCGCTGATACGGCAGGGCATCGGCGAGGGAGACCGGGTGCTCTGGGACGGCATGGAACTGAAAAAGGAGAGGAACAGCATGAAAAAGATCGAGACTTCGGCCCTCATCGGTCTGGGTGCACTGGGCATTCTTTTTGGCCGGAAGATGCCCGGCGTGAAGGTCATTGCGGACGCCGGGCGCATCGCCCGCTACTCGGCCCAGCCGGTGGTCTGCAACGGCGAGGAGTGCCATTTTGACTACGTCACCCCCGAGCAGGGCCAGCCGGTGGACCTCCTTCTGGTGGCCGTCAAGGCCACTGTGCTGGAACAGGCCATCCGGGACATGAAAAAGTTCATCGGCCCGGATACCATCATCCTCAGCGTCCTCAACGGCATCACCAGCGAAGAGGACATTGAGGCCGTCTACCCGGGACACTGTCTGTGGAGCGTCGCCATCGGTATGGACGCCACCCGTGTGGGCCGCAGCCTGACCTTTGGCGCGCCGGGCCGCATCCAGTTCGGCGAGAAGAACGGCGAGATGACCGACCGCGTCAGGGCCGTGGATGAGTACCTCACCGCCTGCGGCATTGCCAGCGAGCCGTGCAGCGACATCCTTTTCAAACAGTGGAGCAAGCTGATGGTCAACGACGGCCTGAATCAGGCCGCCGCAGCCTTCGACCTGCCCTACGGCGGCCTGACCAAGCCCGGCCCGGCCTACGACAAGATGCTCGAGGCCATGCAGGAGGTCATCGACCTGTCGGTGCTGGAGGGAGTCAACCTGCCTGCCGACAACCACAAGGCCTTCCTCGAGTCTATGGCCCCCACCTTCAAGCCCGACGGGATGCCCAGTATGCGGCAGGATGTCCTCGCCCAGCGTCCCACCGAGGTGGAGGAGTTTGCGGGCGTCGTCCGCCGTCTGGCGAAAAAGCACGGGATGCCCACCCCGGCCAATGATTTCTTCTACGAGAAGATCCGGGAGATCGAGGCCGGATACCACAAGGAATAAGGAGATGCCATGCACAACATTTATTTCGCCCGTCACGGCGAGACGGTCTGGAACGTCGAGAATAAGATCTGCGGCATGACCGACAGTCCCCTCACCGAGAAGGGCCGTCAGCAGGCCCGGGAGCTGGGCCGGAAGGTCCGGGAGAGCGGCGTCCGTATCGACGAGATCCTCTATTCGCCCCTGAGCCGCGCCGCCGACACCGCAAAGGCCGTGGCCGAGGCCACCGGCCTGCCCGCCCGCTGTGAGCCGCGTCTGCGGGAACAGTGCTTCGGCCGCTATGAGGGCACGCCCCGGGACGGCGCGGAGTTCCGCATCTCCAAGACCCACTTCGCCGACCGCTACGGCGACGGCGAGAGCATGATGCAGCTGGCCCAGCGCATCTACAATCTGCTGGACGAGCTGCGGCAGGACGAGGACAAGACCTATCTTCTCGTGGCCCATAACGGCATCGCCCGGGTGGTAGAATCCTATTTCCACGACATGACCAACGAGGATTACGCCGCCGCAGGCATCAAAAACTGCGAGATGGTGGAATATCGGTTCGAATAACAGCAAAAGGCCGTCGGGAAGCTCCCGGCGGCCTTTCTTTTCAACATTAGAAGCTGTTTTCGTAAGCAGGGTGCACCGAATGACGAGGATATTTGCTCCGCAGACAAGGCGATTTTCCGCAGCAATCCTGACGGATTGCAAGGGAAAGCAACGCAGTATGCGAGCAAAAAGGCCGTTCAAGCGGTGTGCAATGCTTATGAAAACGGCTTCTCAAGCCTTGCGGTAGTGGAAAACTTTGTCTTTCCGGACGAACATCAGCACAGTGACGCAGAGTGCACCGGCCTCGGCCACCGTAACGGCCAGCCAGACGCCCTCGATGCCCAGCACGAGGGGCAGGAGGATGAGGGCCAGCAGCTGGAACAGCAGGGTGCGCAGGAAGGAGATGAGCGCACTGGTCACGCCGTCGCCCAGCGCCGTGAAGAAGGAGGAGCCGTAGACGTTGAAGCCCATGAGGAAGAAGTTCAGGGCGTAGACGCGGAAGGCGTGGCTGGTCAGCGCCAGCAGCTCGGCGTCGTAGCCCACGAAGATGCGGGCCACATAGGGGATGAGGACCATGGAGAGGGCCGTCATGAGGACGGCCACCACGCCGATGAGGCGAAGGCTCTTGGAGTAGAGGTTGTTCAGCTCGGCGTGGTTGCGTGCGCCGTAGTGGTAGCTGACGATGGGGGCGCTGCCGACGGCATAGCCCACGAAGACGGCCACGAAGAGGAAGGCCGCGTACATGATGACGCCATAGGCCGCCACGCCGTTTTCGCCCGCGAAGCGGAGGAGCTGGTAGTTGTAGAGGATGTTGACCAGAGACATGGACAGGTTGGTCATCAGTTCCGAGGAGCCGTTGATGCAGGCGCTGCGGATGACGCCGCCGTTCCACTGGGTGCGGCCCAGATGGATGGAGGAGGTGGAGCGCCTGCTGAGGAAGTAGAACAGGGGCAGCACGCCGCCCACGGCCTGACTGATGAAGGTGGCGATGGCTGCGCCCTCCACGCCGCCGTGGAGCATACCCACCAGCAGGACATCCAGCACCATGTTGGTGCCGCCCGCCGCCACCGTGAACGCGAAGCCCAGATGGGGCTTTTCGGCGGTGACGAAGAAGCTCTGGAACAGATTCTGCAAAATAAAGGTGGGCAGGCTGGCCATCAGGAGGCGGCCATACCGGACGGCGTAGTCCAGCATCTCGCCCTCTGCGCCCAGCAGCGCCGCCGCCGGGCGGACGATGAGAACACCGACAGCGGCGAGGACGATGCCCGCGAGGAGGGCCGTCCAGACGAAGAGGCTGAAATAGCGGTCGGCCTTTTCCCGGTCGCCCTCGCCCAGCGTGATGCCCACAATGGCGCTGCCGCCGGTGCCCAGCATGAAGCCCACCGAGCCGACCAGCATCGGCACGGGCATGATGAGGTTGACGGCGGCAAAAGCCGTCTTGCCCACAAAGTTCGAGACGCACAGGCCATCCACGATGCCGTAGATGGAGGTGAACAGCATGGTGCCGACGCAGGGCAGCACGAACCGCAAAAGGCGGCTGTAGTTGAAATGGTCAGACAACTGTATTTTCTGCTTTGACATGGGTGCTCCTTGTTACATTCCGGGCCGCCAGCCGGTGCAGTAGCGGGCATAATCCCGGTCGGCCTGCTTGACGTAGAGCACAAGCTCCTCGCCGCCGTCCTTTCGGGTGCGCTGACGCACCTTGGTGGGCAGGTTCTGGCGGTGGAGCAGCTCCATCTCGTCCCGCAGCTCTTCTTCGTTGTCAAACGTGTCCAGCTCCGTCCAGTGGGTGGCAAAGAGCCAGAATTTTACAAGATGTTCGTTCAAGGTTCGGCCTCCTGTCGGTTGTCAGATGGGTTCAGACGGTAAAAGGGCGCGATGGCGTTCACATCGCCGTGGCGCACGATGGAATAGGTGATGTCACAGTAGGGCTGGATGGCGGTGCTCTTCTCGACGGTGGAGATGAGCAGGACTTGTAACTGCATCCGGCGGAACAGCTCCATCATGGGGCGGATGCGGTCGCTGGTCATCTTGCTGAAGGCCTCGTCCAGCAGCACCAGACGGATGCTGTTCTCGCTCTTCTGATAGATCTGGAGCAGCGACGCGCAGATGGCCACATAGAAGGGGGCCTGATTCTCGCCGCCGGAGGAATCCCGGCTGACCCGGGAGAGGGAGGCCTGCTGGCCCGAGACGGTGTTGGTCACTTTGATGTCGTAGTCGAGATAGGTGCGGTAGTCCACGTAATCGGAGAGGGCCACGCCCTCGGGGCGGCGTCCCTCCTGACGGGCGCGGGTGTTCTCGTCCACATCGGTCATGATCTTTTCCATCAGCTCGTCCACCTGACGCTCATAGACGGGGTCGGCGGTGGCGGCGAGGTTGTCCAGCGAGTCGCCGTCGGTCATCTGCTGGTTTCCCTTGTCCACGATGACCTGATAGAACGCGGCCAGCTGGGGGTCACGGCTGGGGCCAAGCTCGAAGCGGTAGACCTCTTCGCCGTAGGTCAGCTGTTCCATCACCTTGTTCAGCTCCCGGAACTGCCGCCGCGCGTTGAAGATGTCGTCCTTCATCCGGAAGAGGATGTCCTTGCGGAAGCGGTCCTTGCAGTCCCGCTGGGCCTGCTCGAGGCGGGCGGCGTACCGCTCAAGGTCGATGCGCACGAGGCTCTCATGCTGGGCGCGGTACTGCTCGATGCCCGCAAGGCCCAGCGGATAGTCGCAGACATAGCGGGTGTTGTATTCCTTCTGGGCAGGCTCCAGCGTGCCGGTGAGGTAGACGGCCAGCGCATCGTCCAGCCGGGCCTGCGCCTTTTCGGCGGACTGGGCTGCAGCGTGCGCCCCCTTCTCTTTGCTGAGGGCGGCGAAGCGCTCCCGGGCCAGCGGCTCAAGGAGCGGATACTGGCCGAAGAACCGGTCCGCAGCCTCCTTCGCCAGCCGGGCCGTCTCCCCGGCCTTGACCTGTTCGGCCTCGCAGGAGGCCAGCTGCTTTTCGCAGACCCGGATGTCGCCGCCTGCCGTCTCCACGGCGGCGCGGGCGGCGTCCCATGCGGCTTCCCGGGCCTCGTCCTCCCGGTAGAGCTGCTGCAGCATCGGGTTCTCCCGGCACTCGGCCAGTTTCTGCTCCTGTGCAGCGCAGTCGGCCCGGGCCGCTTCCTGCGCGGCACGGGCGTCCCACAGCCCGGCCAGCTCGTCCATGACGCTGCTGTGCAGCACATCCTGATAGCTGTCCCGGGCGGCTTTGAGGGCGGCGGCGGACTGGGCCGCTTCCTTGCTGCGGGCAGACAGCGCATCCAGCGCCTTGGCCAGCGCCTCGGCCCGGGCGCGGCGTGCGTCGAGGCCGATGTACCGCTGGGGCGTGCGGAGACGCTCGAGGCGGAACGGATGATGGCGCAGCAGGTCGCGGGTGGCGCTGTCGGGATAGTTTTCCAGCGTGTCGGGGGTGTCGCAGCAGACAATGCGCCGCAGGATGGTGTCGGCATACTGCGCAGCCAGCGGGTTTTCGCTCCGGACCTGCGCGGCGAGGCTGTCGGCGGGGGCGGAGTCGGCTTTCCGGTTGGCGGTGCGGATGCTGGGGGTGTCCAGCAGGCTGATGGGGCCGACCTTGTCCCGCAGGGCCACGAAGGCGCTCTTGGCGGCGGCATAGTGGGCCGGCGGCACGAGGATGTCGAACCGGCGGTCGCCGAGGCAGGCTTCCACGCAGTCCTGCCAGCTCTCGTCCTCGACGCTCAGCAGCTCGCAGAAGATCTTTGCGTCCGGCGTCATGCCCCGGCTCTGCAGCTCGGCGTTCACGGCGTCCCGCACCTTGGTGGCGGCGTCGCCGTGGGGGTAGACCCACCGGCCGCCCGAGACGGAGGCCAGCTCAGCCTGCTTCGCCTGCACCTCGGCAGTGAGGGCGTCGGCAGTCTGCCGCGCGGCGAAATACTGCTCTTCCAACGGCTTTTCCAGTCCGGCAAGGGCGGCTTGGAGCTGGGGCAGGGTCTCGGCGGTCAGGGAGGCGGGCCAGAGCGTTTTTTCCACGGGGAAGCCGCTCCGGTGGAGGCTCTGCAAGAGGGTCTGCACCTTTCCGGCGGCGGCTTCGCTCTTGGCGGCGGCGCGGCTGGCCTTGTCCAGTGCGGTCTTCTTGCGGGAAAGCTCTTCGCTCAGGGCGTCCAGCGCCCGGCCCTCGCCGCTGGCGGCGGCACTGTGGGCCGTGAGATAGGCCCGGCGGGCTTCGGCTTCGGCGTCCTTGGCGGCGGCATAGCGGGCCGTCAGCTCCTCATGCTGGCGCTTTCCGGCGGCAAGATGCTCCTGCCAGCGGCTCGTCCCGGCGGCAGCTTCTTCGGCCCGGGCCAGCAGGGCGGTGCCCCGGTTGACGAGGGCCTCCGTCTCCTTCTGGGCGGCCTCGCGGCCATAGGCCACGATCTGTTCCAGCGCGGTGGCGCGGGTCTGGGCCTCGGCCAGCACGGCGTGGAGGTTCTCCAGCTCCACGCGGTCGCCCTGCAGGGCCTCTAGGTCCAGCTCGGGCTGGGGCAGGATGTATTGATACAGAAATTCCCGGAAGTTCGGGATCTCGTCCATGCTGGTGCCCATCTGGAACACTTCGTTGAACTTCTTGCCCAGCGGGCTTGCGGCCCGGCCGATGCCCAGCGCCCGACAGATGCGGTCCCGGGCCTCGCCGGGGCTGCGGGTGTAGGAGAGCCGCCCTACGGCAGGCTTGAAGTTCTCCTTGGAGCTGGGCGCGCCAGTGCGGGGGTCGATGAAGGGCAGCTGCTCGAGGGTGCAGCCGTCCTCAGAGAGATACCATGTCTGATCGCCGGGGTGCAGTTCCTGCATGGGGCCTTCCGACTCCACCCGGACGGCGATGACGAAGGGGGTGCGCTTGGCACTGTCCCAGAACTCCGCGCCGATGTAGGCAACGGTGCGGCCCGGGCGGCGGTAGGCGTTCTCGCCGCGCTGTTTGGCGTGGACCGAGCCTTGGAGGGTGCGTCCGCTCTTTTTATTGCCCAGTGCATTGAAGCTGCGGTTGGTGGTCAGGCAGTAGCGGATGGCGTCGAGGATGGTGGTCTTGCCCACGGCATTGACGCCGATCATATAGGTCAGGCGGGCGCAGTCGAAGGTCACGTTCTCGAAGTTGTGCCAGTTGATGAGCTTCAGGCGCTTTAATTCGATCATTCTTCCACCTCCACGGCAGCTGCGCCGTCCTCCGGCCGCTCATAAAGCGAAAGCTCGCTGCGGGTGCGGCCTGCCTCAGCGGCAGCGTCTGCGAGGTCGGCGTCCGGCAGAGCAAGCAATACAGTGGGGAATACTTCGATGCGGCTGTCCAGGCCGGAGAGCCGCCCCACAGGCCGGGCCAGATTGTACCGGCGCAGGGTGCGCAGCAGCCGCTCGAGGGTGGGCTGGTCGAGGCGGCGGGGGAGGTTCATCTTCTGAAGCTCGGCCTGCACCTCCTCGACGGTCACAAGCACCTGATCGGCGCTGGCGGAAAGGCTCTCCCGCTTCTGGAGATAGAGCAGGCGCAGCACCAGCAGCAGGATGCTCTCGTATTTCAGGAGCCGGGCCTGACTGCCCTCGTGCTCGTTGACGAGGGCGGCCGCCTGCAGCGGGGCGGGGTAGAGCACCACGGCATAGCCCAGCGGTGCAAACACGGCCCGCACCTCGCTGAGGTGGTCTTGGACGTAGAGATATTTTGCGCGCTGGTCTTCCACGCCGCCCAGCACAAAGCAGTGGTTGAGCAGATAATTTGCGCATTCTTCCAGCATTTTATTCGTTTCGGTCATCTTCGGCCTCCTCCTTGCGGGGTGTCAGGATAAATTCTTCGAACCGGAAGCCGCCCCGCTGGGTCCACTCGCCGGTGAGCCGGATGTCATAGCAGCGCCGGGGCGACTGGGAGTAGGTGTGCAGCCCGATGATGCGTGCAAAGTCGCCGGGGTACTCGTCGGCGAGGGTGGAGGCTGCGACCCGGGGCCGCGCGGCCAGTGCCTGTCGGGCGAGGATGTCCACATTCTCCTCGGTGACGGCCATCCGGGCGTAGTCGAGAAGAAGCTTCTGCTCCCGGCGCAGCTGCGCTTCGTCCAGCTGTCCGGCCTGCACCGGGGCCAGCGGCGTGTCGGTGCGGGGCGCGGCGGGCGGGTAGAGGGGCTTTTCGCCGAAGACCTGCACCGGCCAGAGATGGAGCCGCCCGGCCAGCGGGCCGTCGTCCGGCTCAAAGAGCTGGTCCGGCGTTTTGATCTCCTCGGCGTACCGACGCAGCAGGGCGGTGACGCTGCCCTGCGCCGAACGGTCGCTCAGCAGCAGGAACTGCGCCCGCTGGACGGCCCGCTTGCGGTAGCGGACATGACTGGCGTCGATCTCCCGGATGAGGGTGCTCATCTCTTCCAGTGCATCCCGCTGCTTCTGGATGAGGGCGCGGACGGCGGGGGCTGCCTCGCCGGGGGCGCAGCGCTCTACCCGGGCGTAGTCCAGCGCCAGCTGGGGCAGGTAGTTGGCCTCGCAGTTGTCCAGCCCTTCTTCGAGGAAGGCACGGTAGTTGAAGAGGTTGTCGCTGGTCTTGAAGCGGTGGTAGGCCGCAGCCACCACCTTCTCCTCGTACTGGTCGAACAGCTCCAGCACCTCCTGCGGGGTGCGGTTGCGGGTGAGGCGGTCGATGTAGTGGCCGATGGAGGCGTTGAGGGCGCGGAGAGAGCGATTCAGCGCCTCAAGGTCGCCTGCCACCTCCCGCAGCACGTTTTCGTAGGGGCTTTTCTCTTCGCCCACATTCTGCAGCAACTGCCACGCCTTGTAGAGCTTGCCGGTATAGGTGACGACCCGGGGGTTGAGGATCTCTTCCAGCGCCTCGAGAAGGGGCGTCACCTCGGGCACGAAGGCCAGCGCAGGCTCTTCCTCGTAGCTGCCGGGCTGTTCGGTCAGCCAGCCGGTGCGCCGCAGCCGGAGCAGAAAGCCCAGCGCCAGCGTGTGGGGGTCGCGGGTGGGCTGCTCGGCCTCATCGCCCGCGTCATCCGCGTCCAGCGCCAGAGGCTTTGCCAGCGCGGCGAAATAGTCCTCGGCCCGGGACACGGCCTCGGCCCGCAGGATGCTGTAATCTGCCGTGTGGCGGCACTCCTCCCACAGCAGGAGCAGCAGCTCCGCATAAAATGCCCGGTTCGGCCCCGCCAGCGGGCGGAACAGCCGCGGGCTGACCAGTTCAAACAACTGCATCCGTATGCCCCTTTCGCTCTGTAAAGTTCGACTTCTATCGCAAGGCTAGAAATTAGCGCAACCGTAACAGCATATCTGCGATATGCAAACCAATGTTGTTGCCGGTGCATTAAAAAATTGGTTTGCTATATTGTACCACAGTTGACAGGGATTTGCACCCCGGCGGCAAATATAAAAACACAGGCCGGCAAAGCGGTATAAAACCCCTTTGCCGGCCCGTGCGGCGCTCCCTTATTCCCAAGCCGAGCGGCAGAGCCGCGGAAAGGCTTGACAATGATTGACTCAATGATAGCACAACCTTGGTGCTCTGTCAACCAGAACGTGAAAAAAAGTAAGATGTGCGGAAGGATTTCTCCAATCTTTTCCTGAAATTACACACATTTTCCACGAATTTGTGATAGCCTTATTTTTAGAAGAACTCCCCGACAATGTACTCGTTCGTAATACAAGGCGGAACTACTCCTGATAGATGCACAACAGCCCCCCGGAATGCAGGACTCCGGGGGGCTTCGTGTTTATAAGAGGCGTTTACCAGCAGCCGCGCACCCGGAAATCCCGCTCCCATGGGTCGGGGGCGAGGTCGCGCTGGCGGAGCGAGGTGATCTGGATATAGTCGCTGCGCTGGATGAGGGCGAACAGCTTGAGGAAGAGGGCCGGGTCGCCCTGCACCTCCAGCGTGACCGAGCCGTCGTCCTCGTTCTCCACCCAGCCGGTGAGGCCAAGGCTCTGGGCGGCGTACCGGGCGCGGTAGCGGAAGCCCACGCCCTGCACCTGCCCTTCGATGGAGTACCGCCGCCGGACGGTGCCCTCGGGCAGGGCGGGGGGCTGGCGGTCCTTTTCATTCAGAAAATCGAACATAAGCGGCTTACAGCTCCTGATATGCGCTCATCAGGGCGGGGATGAACTGCTTTTTGCGGCTGACGACGCCGGGCAGCGTCCAGCTGCCGTCCTCTTCCGGCTCCTTCTCGAAGCCGCTGCGCAGCATCTCGTCGGCATGACGGCCGGTGCAGATGACCACGCTCTCCTCCTTGGGCACGTCGGTCAGCAGCATATAGAGGTCTTCCACGTTCTGCTTGCCGCAGGCCTCGGGCAGATAGGGGGTGAGCAGCTGCTGGGCGGCTTTGAGGTTCTTGCGGGTCATATAGCTGCCCTGCGCCACGCCGAAGCGGACGTCGCCGCACATGAACACCTTGAAGTCCTGCAGGAAGACCTCCTCGGCGGTCTTGCCGTCCAGCTTCTCGCCGGCCTCGAACATCTCAGAGGCAAAGGCATCGATCTCGACGCCTGCGATCTTGGCGAGGCGGTTGGCGGCGGAGACATCGACGGGAGTGCAGGTGGGGCTGCGGAAGACCAGTGTATCGGAGAGGATGGCTGCCAGCAGCAGACCGGCGATTTGGGGCCGGATCTCGACGCCGTTCTCGTCGTACATCTGGGTGATGATGGTGGCGGTGCAGCCCACGGGCTGGTTGCGGAAGTAGACCGGGCCGCTGGTCTCGAGGCTGCCGATGCGGTGATGGTCGATGATTTCGAGGATCTCGGCCTGATCGAAGCCCTCGACGGCCTGCGTGGCCTCGTTGTGGTCCACGAGGATGATGCGGCGCTTACGCAGCGCGATGATGTTGCGGCGGCTGACCATGCCGCAGTACTTGCCGTCCTCATCGAGGATGGGGAAGTAGCGGTGGCGCACCTTGGCCATCACGCGGGTGACGTCGGCCACCGGCGTGACGAGGGTGAACTTTACGATGTCGTTGCGGGTCATATAGTAGGAGATGGGGGCGCACTGGCTCACGAGCTTGCCGGCGGCGTAGGTGTCGCAGGGGGCGGTCATGATGGCCACGCCCGTCTCCTCGGCGATGCGCTGGATGGTGCGGCCCACCTTGGCCCCGTTGCAGATGATGAGAAGGGAGGCTTCCTTCTCGATGGCGCAGAGCTGGCTCTCGTAGCGGTTGGTCAGGATGACGATGTCGCCCTTTTCGACGCTGTTTTCCAGCATCTCGGGGGTGGCGGTGCCGATCTTGATGTGTCCGGTGGTGCAGACGGCGCTCTCGTCGCCCACCACCATGGTTCCGCCAAGGGTGTCGAGGATGTTCTTATAGGTGGTCTTGCTCTTGGCGAGGACACCGGTATCGAAGATGTCCATGTTGGCCGTGGCGATGTCTTTCACGGTGATGACGCCCTCCAGCTCGTTGTCGGCGCTGGTGATGGGCAGGGTGTCGATCTGCTGGTCGCGCATAATCTGCCACGCCTTGCGCAGGCTGGTGGAGCCGGGGATGCCGGGCATCTCGCGGTAGTCTACGTCACGGATCTTGGGGTTGACGTCGGTGCACATCCGGGGCGGCTGGACGCCGAACCGCCTGAGCACAAATTCAGTCTCCTGATTCATCCGTCCGGCCCGGCGGGCCTCGCAGACGAGGGAGCTTGTCTTATTTTTCAGCTCTGCGTAAGCGATGGCAGAGCAGATGGAGTCGGTGTCCGGGTTGCGATGCCCGATGACCACGACCTTATGGGCTGTCTTTGGCATGGATTCCTTCCCCCTTTATGGGTCTTGTCCTTCTTATCTGTCATGCCGGAGCGTCGGCCCGATTTTTCTGCGCCCCTGCACGGCGCAGAAAAGGGCGGCACTCTGGCAGCTTTCATTGTAACACAAGATAGAAGGGGGGTAAAGTGGTGCAGAAGAGCGGAAATCTTAAAATTTTGAGAGATTCTTGTATACATCTCCTTGCCTTTTCGGAGAGGACGCTGTATCATAAGAATATGTCTGTCTACTTTTAAGAAAAGCCCCCTCGGGGGGCAGCGCGGAGGAACGAATGACCAGCACAAAATTCGAGTCGAAGCCTTTGTTTACCCGCCAGCAGCTGACGGCGCTGCTGCTGCCGCTTATCGCGGAGCAGGCCCTGAGCGTCACCATCGGTCTGGCCGATACCCTCATGGTGTCGTCGGTAGGCGAGGCGGCGGTGTCGGGCGTGAGCCTTGTGGACACCTTCAACACCCTGATGATCCAGATCATGACGGCACTGGCCACCGGCGGCGCGGTGGTCGCCAGCCAGTACATCGGCCACCGGGAGGAGAAGAACGCCCGGGCCGCGGCCGCACAGATCCTGTTCATCATGTCCAGCTTCAGCGTTTTGGTGGCGGCGGTGGTCGTGGTGGGCCGCCATTCCATCCTGCGGGGCATCTTCGGCGCCATCGACGCCGACGTCATGCGGTACGCCGAGACGTATTTCCTGCTGTCGGCCCTGAGCTACCCCTTCATCGGTCTGTACAATGCGGGCGCGGCCCTCTTCCGGGCGCAGGGCAACAGCAAGATCAGCATGATGTCCAGCCTCGTGATGAATGTGGTCAACATCGGCGGCAACGCCATCCTCATCTTCGGCTTTGGGATGGGGGTCATGGGCGCGGCGCTGGCCAGCCTCATCTCCCGCGCGGTGGCCTGCTGCGCCGTCCTCTTCCTGCTGCAGAAGCCGGATTGTATGCTCCGCATCACCGGGCTGTCGGCCCTCCGGCCGGACGGCGGGCTGATCCGGCGCATCCTGCGGGTGGGCATCCCGGCGGGCATCGAGAATGGGATGTTCCAGATCGGCAAGCTGTCGGTGGCCAGCCTCACCAGTACCCTCGGCACCGCCGCTATCGCCGCCAACGCCGTGGCCAACACCACCAGCACCTTCCTGAATATCCCGGCCAACGCCGTCAGCATGGCGGTGCTCACGGTGGTGGGCCAGTGCCTCGGCGCGGGCGAGAAGGAGCAGGCGGTCTGGTATGCCCGCCGCCTGCTTCTGGTGGCCTACTGCGGCGCGTGGGTCATGAACCTGTCGGGCTTCTTCTTTGCCGACCGCTGGGCGCTGTCGTGGTTCAACCTTTCGCCGGAGGCTTCGGCCATGGCCCTTGAGGTCATGATGTGGTTCAACATCGTCTCCCTCTTCTTCTGGCCCTCCAGCTTCACCCTGCCCAACATCCTCCGCTCCGCCGGCGACGCCAGCTTCACCATGGCGGTGAGCATCGTGTCCATGTGGGTCTTCCGGGTAGGCTTCTGCTACCTGTGGGTGCTGCGGATGGGCGGCGGGCTGCTCAGCATCTGGATGGGAATGTATCTCGACTGGGTGTTCCGCTCCCTCTGCTTTGCGGTGCGCTTTGTCCGGGGAAGATGGCTTGAAAAAACGGTCATCTGAAACTGCCTCTTGCTTTTTTCTGCTCAGAGTGGCAGAATGAGGGAAAAGAAAGAAGGGGATCTCCTATGCTGTTTCATCCTGCACAACTGGGCCTTGCCCATCTGGACAAGGCAACGCTGGAAGCCGATAAGAAAACCTGCAAAAAGATCGGCCCCTGCGGCGTGGGCAAAAAAGCCCTCTATCTCAACAGCTTCTACATCGACCGCCGGTATTATCTGCCCTACGGCAGCATCAGCCGGGTGTTCAAGCGGGTCGCCATGAGTGAGGGCGGTTTCTCCGGCAAGGGGATGTTCGCCTCGATGGCTTACCTCGTGGTGGAGTACGACGGCGGCAAGCAGAAGCAGTGCAACTTCAAGGATGAGCGGGACGTGGACGCCCTGCTGGAAGTTCTGGCGAAGGAACAGCCGAACATCCCCCGTCTGAGCGCTGCCGGTGAGGCCGAGCTTGCCCGTCAGAAGGAGGAGAAAGCTGCCCGCAGGCTGCCCCAGCTCTCGAAAGAGGCCGAGCAGAGCGTGGGCCAGCTCAGGCGTGCGGCGGACTACCTCGCCAAGAAGCCGGAGCTGGCCAAGGAACTGAGCGCCGCCGAGCGCCGCAAGCGTGCTCAGCTGCAGAGCAAGCCGGTGTATAAGTATGTAGCCCTCATCATCAGCCTTCTCGGTGTGGCGTCTGCGGCCTATGGCATCCAGAGCATCCTCAACCACACCGGAAACTACGGCATCTACTTTGCCCTGTTCGGCTTTGCGGCCATCTTCCTCTTTTCCAGCTACAACATGATGCCCACGGCCCACAACAACCACAAGTCCATCATGGCCCGGGCCGACAAGGCCGAAGCAGCCATGGCCGAGTACATCCGGGCTTACCCCGGCGGCAGCTTCCCGGTGCCGGATATCTACGCCCACCCTGTGGTGCTCAAGCAGATGACCGACGCCATTCAGGAGGGCCGGGCCGTGACCCTGCCCGAGGCCCTTGCAGCGGTAAAGAACCGCCTCAAGGAGGTCAACGCCGACGTTCAGGTGGAGCAGGAGGAGTATGACGAGATCGTCCAGATCAAGGCCATGTTCCTCAACCACGATTATCAGTAAGATCGGGAAATGAAAAATGCCATCGCCCCGCGGCGATGGCATTTTTGTTATCTGTTAAAGCTCAGCGGCAGGCTGGGAGAAGATCTTCATGCTCTCCTTGTAGGAGTGGGCGAAGTAGAAGATCTCAGCGATGGCCGTCAGCGCCCAGGAGCAGGGGTAGAGCAGGTAGAGCGAGGGGATGGTGTGGAAGTGGGCGAAGATGGTGTAGACCCAGATGACCCGGAACACACAGGAGCCGAGGACGACGATGACGGTGGGGACCACCGTCTTGCCAAGGCCGCGGGAGGCGGCGATGGTGCAGTCCATAAAGGCCGAGATGCAATAGGCAAAGCCCATGACGCCCACACGCTTCATACCGGCGTCGATGACGGCGCTCTCGGTGGTGAAGAGGGCAAGGAACTCCCGCCCGAAGAGGAAGAGGGCACCGCCCAGCACGAGGCCGACGCCGAAGGAGTAGACGAGGCTGATGAAGTAGCTCTTCTTCACCCGGTCGGGCTTGCCTGCGCCGTAGTTCTGGCTCATGAAGCTGGCACAGGCCATGTAGAAGGCGGCCATGGCGTCGTAGATCAGGTTGTCAGCATTGGCGGCGGCAGAGTTGCCCTTGACCATAAGGGAGTCGAAGGAGTTGACACCGGCCTGAATGAAGAGGTTGGCGATGGCAAAAATGGCGTTCTGAAGCCCGGCCGGGATGCCCAGCGCAAGGATGCGCTGGGTAGTGGCAGGGTCGAGAGCAGCTTTGTGGAAGTCGAGGGCGTAGCAGTCCTTCACGCGGGTCAGCGCCCGCAGGACGAGGAAGGCCGAGACGCACTGGGAGATAGCGCTGGCCAGCGCCACGCCTGCCACGTCCAGACGGCAGACGATGACGAAGAAGAGGTTGAGCAGGATGTTCAGCACGCCCGCGATGCAGAGGTAATAGAGGGGCTTCTTCGTCTCACCGATGGCGCTGAAGATGGCGTTGCCGAAATTATAGAGGGCCAGCGCCGGCATACCGAGAAAATAGACCCGCAGGTAGAGCACTGCACCGGGGTAGAGGTCCTCTTTGGTGTTGAGCAGGTGGAGCAAGGCCGGTGAACCCAGCAGGCCGACGAGCAGGAGCAGGATGCCCGCCGCCAGACTGACCAGCAGGGCCGAGTGGACGGTCTTTTCCACATCGCTGGCATGGCGTGCGCCGTAGAACCGGGCCACCAGCACGTTGATGCCGTTGCTCAGGCCGATGAGAAAGCCGGTGAACAGGGTGACGAAGATGCTGGTGGAACCCACCGAACCGAGGGCGGTAGAGCCTGCGAAGCGGCCCACCACGGCCACGTCCGACATGTTGAAGAGGACCTGCAGCAGGTTGGACAGGACCAGCGGCAGGCTGACCAGAAGGATCTGTTTGGCCAGAGGGCCTTCGGTCAGTGACTTTGTGGATGAACTCATGTTTTTTTCCTTTTTCTTATCCCGAAGCGGTGCCCGCGCACACCGGGGCACAAGCTCTATTATAAAGGAGTTTTACTTTTTTGCAATATGATTCTTGACTTCTGAAAATGAGTTCTCCCGGCAGACGCTCCGACAGGCTGGAAATTGCATCTGCAATAAAGAAAGACCCGTACACAATGTGTACGGGCCTTTCTTGGTGCAGTAAAGCAATCCAAATCCGAACCATTTTCTTTTGATGCGGCTTGAGCCGCTTCCTCAAACGTGATGGTCTGTGTACCTTCTTTATAGTTAAAGGTTATCAAAACCTTATCATCGTACAGATAAATCGAATTGATGAACGTATCCACCAATGCCTGCCGCTGATCTTTCTGGTTCATGTTGAGCTTACGAAACCGCAGCAGCCAGAAGCGGATGAA
>NZ_JAJEQL010000036.1:0-20027 GCF_020687345.1 Faecalibacterium butyricigenerans | reverse complement strand
TACCCGGCAGAGTTGGTCAAGGCCAAGTTCCTGAAACTGGACAGCCATCACATCGAGTTCGTCATGGACTGCCTGCGGGATAACACCACCAAAGTCCGTAACATCAAGCAATACCTGCGGGCCATGCTGTTCAACGCCCCCAGCACCATCAACAGCTACTATGCGTCCCTTGTGGCGCACGACATGGCGCAGCCCGATTGGGGCCGCCCGCCCAACACCTGACCGAAAGGAGTACCCATCCATGAGAACACTTTACCTGCGGCGGCTGGTGGTTCCACCCTAGCTGCCGCTCTGAATTTTCTGCAACAAGGAGGGATTCATATTGCAGGAAGAAGTCACCCAGAAAACTATTGCCCTGTCCATGAAAACGGGCAAGCTCACCGCCCAAGTGCTGCAAGCCGCGCTGAAAAAATACTTGCAGCATCGAGCCAAGGGGCCAAAGCTACACCACGGAAAGCAAAGCCTGAAACAGCTGAAAGCCCACGGCGCGGCCCTGACCAACATTGAGGTCACGGAAGCGAACATCGGGGTGTTCAAGCCCTGCGCCAAGAAGTACGGCGTGGACTTCACCTTGCGTAAGGACAAGACCACCCAGCCGCCCCACTACATCGTGATCTTCAAGGCCAAGGATACGGACAATCTGGAACAGGCGTTCCGGGAGTTCACAGCCAAAACGCTCTCCAAGGAGCAGCGGCCCTCCATCCGCAAGGTGCTGACCGCAGCCAAGCAGAAAGCGGCCCAGCAGCCGAAACGTGCGAAAGAAAAAATCAAGCAAAGGGAGCTGGAACGATGAAGCCTGAACTAAAAAAACTGCTGGTGCTGAATCTGCCATATCTGCTGTTCGTGTACCTGTTCGCCAAATGCGGGCAGGCGTACCGTCTGGCGGCGGGCGCGGATGCTTCGGCAAAGCTGCTCCACCTAACGAGCGGCATCTCTGCCGCCTTTGCAAGCCCGCTGCCCAGCCTGCATCCGTTTGACCTGTGCGTGGGCATTGCCGGGGCGGTGGCTGTCCGGCTCATCGTGTACAGCAAGGGCAAGAACGCCAAGAAGTACCGAAAGGGCGAGGAATACGGTTCTGCCCGGTGGGGCACCGCCAAAGACATTGCCCCGTACATCGACCCCAAGTTTGAAAACAACATCCTGCTGACCCAGACCGAACGCCTGACCATGACCGGGCGGCCCAAAGACCCCAAGACGGCCCGGAACAAGAATGTGCTGGTGATCGGCGGCTCCGGCAGCGGCAAGACGCGGTTTTACGTCAAGCCCAACCTCATGCAATGCTTTCCTACTTCCGACTATCCCACCTCATTCGTGGTCACAGACCCAAAAGGCACACTGGTTCTGGAAACAGGCCAAATGTTCCAGCGGGCAGGCTACCGGGTGAAAATCCTGAACACGATAAACTTTTCCAAGTCCATGAAGTACAACCCCTTTGTCTACATCCACTCGGAAAAGGACGTGCTGAAGCTGGTGAATACACTTATCGCCAACACCAAGGGCGAGGGCGAAAAGTCAGCGGAAGATTTTTGGGTGAAGTCGGAACGGCTGTTCTACACCGCGCTTATCGGCTACATCTGGTATGAGGCCCCGGCAGAAGAAATGAACTTCACCACCCTGCTGGAAATGATAAATGCCAGTGAAGCCCGTGAGGACGACCCGGAGTTTCAAAGCCCGGTGGACCTCATGTTTGAACGGCTGGAACAGAAAGACCCGGACCACTTCGCCGTCCGGCAGTACAAAAAGTTTTTGCTGTCGGCGGGCAAGACCCGTTCCTCCATCCTGATAAGCTGCGGTGCCCGTTTAGCCCCATTTGACATCCGGGAGGTGCGGGAACTGATGGAGGACGATGAAATGGAGCTGGACACCATCGGGGATGAAAAGACGATTCTGTTTTTGATTATGAGCGACACGGACACCACCTTCAACTTCATTCTCGCCATGCTCCAAAGCCAGCTTATCAACCTGCTGTGTGACCGTGCGGATGATAAATACGGCGGGCGGCTGCCTGTCCATGTACGGCTGATTCTGGACGAGTTCGCCAACATCGGGCAGATACCCAACTTCGACAAGCTGATCGCCACCATCCGCAGCCGGGAAATCTCGGCATCCATCATTTTGCAGAGCCAGTCGCAGCTGAAATGGAAAGAGCAGCAGGAGCAGGAGCAAGCCGAGCAACTGCCCCTTGCCGCCGAACAGAAAGGAGAACACATAGCATGAGCTAATTTATGTTTGACGGTCAAGAGCCGGAAAAAACAGAAATCTTGCGATAGGAACCGCCCGGACGAGGAATGGTTCACCGGGGCGGTTTCTATTTGAAAATCCTCATTTTCCCCAAGTCAAGAGCCGGGAAAAACACCCGAAAAATGCCCCTATTGCGTAACAGGGGCGCAGAAAGGAGAGTTTATGAGAACAGGGCTTACGAAGCAGGAAAAGACCACCGATATATGGTTTGACGAGAAAGACCCCCTTATCCATATCCGCACACACAACACCGACTTAAAGAAGCGGCTTGCCGCCTACTCCGGACAGCACCCCGACCAGTGCCGCCAGACCGACGCAGACCCCGAAACGGGCTGCATGGAGTTTGATATTGCAAAGGGGCGTTTCTCTTTCCGTCTGACCGCCCCATACAGTGAGGAACGGAGGAACGCCGCCAGCAAAGCGGCAAAGAAACATTCCGGCAACTTGACACACCCTATTCAAAAAGATGTGCTATAATTTTTTTGAAAAAGTTTCGGATTAGATGTAGTATTTGCCGCTGAAACCGTAGTACATAGGTGAAGCCCGAAAGGAGGTGGTGAGATGATAGACGACGAAAAAATCATAGAAATGTTTTTTGGACGTTCAGAACAAGGCATACGAGAGCTGGATATAAAATACGGAAAGGTCTGCCACAATCTTTCCTACCATATCGTAGGCAGCAGACAAGACGCGGAGGAATGTGTAAACGACGCTTATTTAGGCGCATGGAACGCCATTCCCCCGGCACGACCTAACCCGCTGCTATCTTATCTTGTTAAAATCGTTCGGAACATTTCACTCAAAATCTATTGGAGAAAGGAAGCAGCCAAACGGAGCAGCCATTACACGATTGCTTTGGAAGAAATTGAAGCCTGTATAGCAGCCCCGAATACAGTAGAAGCAGAAATCGAAGCCAAAGAGTTAGCCCGTATCATTGAAGCATTTTTAGACACGCTGACTACCGAAAACCGCGTTATTTTCATGCGCCGCTATTGGTTTTCCGACAGCTATAAGGACATAGCCGAGTTTATGGGGCTTTCAGAAAAAAACATTTCTGTCCGGCTGACCCGTATCCGCGAGAAGATGAAGCAATATTTGATTGAAAGAGAGGTATTCGTATGAACGCAAAGAAGTTTTCCGACGCTATGAGCGAGCTTGACACAAAATATGTCGATGAAGCCCTTAACTACAAAAAGAAAGCAAAGAAACCCGGTTGGGTTAAGTGGGGAGCTATGGCGGCTTGCTTTGCAGTAATTGCTGTTTTAGGCGTAGGCGTATTTCAAAGTGGATTGTTCGGGAACAAAACTGACATTGCCACTTTGGACAACGGAAATGAAATCATCTTTGTAAAATCGGAAACTGCTGGCTCAAGCATTAACATTGACGGGACTATAACAACAAGGCAACTTACGGAAACGGAAGCTGCATCTCTTTTTCCAAACTTGACCGTTACAGCTCATGCAGTTTTTCGTGTTGATGATACTGTTTCCGACAGCAACAAAGAATTGATTGGTTTTGAGGGAAAAATCGAAAATGCCAAAGTGGTAATATCTACAACGGATATAGCACTACTTGATACGAAGATTGTAGGAAGTGAAGAAAGTAGCGAAGTAAATGGCACAAGCGTGACGGCAGGATATTTTGTAACAGACCGGAACAGCGTGGGAGAACAGAATGTAATTTACTATGCGACCTTTAAGTTGGGAGATAGCACCGTATACGTTGAAAATGCGGGTGCAAAAACTGAAAGCGAAAGTGTGAAAAACGATTTGGCTACCATTATCCAAGAGCTGATAAATAATGGTGCGCTTGACCTAAGTTCTTTCAACGGATAACCCCATGAAAATTTAATACTACCATCAGGACAGCCGAGCAAATCGACTGTCCTTTTTCTATGTCTACGGACAGAAAGGAGCGACCACCCATGACGAAACCGAGAGAGAAAACCCGCGAGGAATTGCAAGCCGAGATTGAGGACGGAAAGAAGAAAATCCAGCAGTTTGAGAACCGGGAAAAAATGTTGCGTCAGAAGCTATCCAAAGAGGAACGCAGAACGCGCAGCCACCGCCTTATTGTCCGGGGCGCGGTCTTTGAAAGCGTTGTGCCGGAAGCAAAGAACATGACCGACGAGGAAGCCACAGCACTTCTCCGGCTTGCCTTGACGAGTGAACCAGCGCGGGAATATCTGAAAAAACGAGCCGAGGGAGCGACAAGCTGAAAATCCCTTAGGAACTAAGGGCGCACTTATACACCCTTGCGGGCGTGTGCGCTCTGCCGAGGGCTTATCTCCGCACAGGGAGCTTTCCCCGCGCTCCGATATGGCGGCTTTGCCGCAACAAGGGGCTGCACCCCTTGCGCCGCTTCGCGGCTATCCCTGCACACCCACAAAAACAGTACACCCGCCGTTGGCGTCTGTACCATTTTTGCGGGTTTTATTATCCTATCCGGGAGGTGATACCCATAGCCATTTACCATTGGAACATCGGCATTGTGAGCCGAGGAAAAGGCAAATCAGCCGTTGCCGCAGCCGCCTACCGAAGCGGTGAAAAGCTGACAAACGAATGGGACGGAATGACCCATGACTACACCCGTAAAGGCGGCGTTGTCCATACAGAAATCATGCTGCCGCCCCACGCGCCACCCTCATTCTCTGACCGTTCAACCTTGTGGAACAGCGTGGAGCTTTATGAGAAAGCCGGGAACGCCCAGCTTGCGCGTGAGATTGACGCAGCGCTCCCCATAGAATTATCCAGAGAGGAACAGATCCGGCTTGTCCGGGAATACTGTTCCTCTCAATTTGTTTCCAGAGGAATGTGTGTGGATTTTGCCATTCACGACACCGACAGCGGCAATCCCCATTGTCATATTATGCTTACCATGCGCCCCCTTGACGAGCGCGGCGCGTGGGCGGCAAAGTCCAAAAAGAAATATGACCTTGATGAAAACGGTGAGCGTATCCGCTTGCCAAGCGGCAGATATAAGACGCACAAGGTTGACCTCACGGGCTGGAACAGCCAAGAGAATGCGCTTGTTTGGCGCAAGGCATGGGCTGATATTTCAAACGACTATCTTGAGCGTGCCGGAAGCCCGGAGCGTATCGACCACCGCAGTAACGCCGAGCGCGGCATTGACGAGCTGCCCACCGTCCACATGGGCGTGGCGGCTTGCCAGATGGAGAAGAAAGGTATCGCCACCGAGAAAGGCGAACTGAACCGAAATATCCAAAAGGCAAACCGCCTTATCCGTGAAATCCGGGCGCAGATTGGGAAGCTCAAGGAATGGATTGCCGACCTGTTCAAAACGCGGGAAACCGCCCCGGAACAGCCGCCGCAATCTCCCAACCTTGCAAATCTGCTGATGAAGTATTTGAGCGTTCAGAGAGAAAAGAGCCGGAAGTATTCACAGAGTTGGCAACGGCAGCACGCAACCGATGAACTGAAAACCATAGCGGCAGCGGTCAACTATCTTTCCGAGCATGGTATCTCTAATCTTGACGAGCTGGACGCTTCTCTTTCCTCTGTCAGTGATAGAGCCTATTCAATCCGGGAGGGAATGAAAACCGCCGAGCAGCGCATGAAAGAACTGCAAAAGCTCATGGAGTACGGCAGAAATTATCAAACCTACAAGCCCATACAGGACGAGTATCGGCAAATCCGCTGGAAAGGAAAACAGGAGAAGTTTGCGGAAGCCCGCCGCGCCGAGCTTACCCTATGGGACGCGGCAAACCGCTATCTCCATGCAAATCTGCCGAAAGGAACAAAGACCTTGCCTATTGCGGAATGGGAACAGGAATATGCTGACCTCAAAACGCAGAGGGACAGCGATTATACCAAACTGAAAGATACCCGCGCCGAGGTTGCCGAGCTTCAAAAAATCCGCAAATGCGTGGATATTGCACTCCGCGCCGACCAGCCGGAACAGACACAGAACCGCGCCAAGCGGCATGAACAGGAGCGATAAAGGAAAGGACGGGCAAGCGGTTTTGCCTGTCCGTCCTAAATGTTTTCCGATAAAATGGACGCTATTGATTCCTAATATTAAAACCAACTTGCTCTTTCGTCCCTAAATTCGGGCAGGTCACTATGCTCATAAGGATTATAATTATTCAAATTGCAGCCAAACTCTTTCAATGATTTTATTTTATTATCCTTTGTCCATTCAACCAGGGAAATTCCATCAAATTCCTCTATGCTCCCATTGTTCATTTCATTTTTGAAATACCACTCCACAATCGTCTGATTTCCTTTGTGGAAAAATTGTTTGATTTCCCAAGCAACGACTTTGCCACGAGTATTCCATTCCTGAAACCAGTGTTTTACGATTTGACGGTTATTATATTTTGGACCCCAACTTTCAGTATAAATTACATCTTCTGCAAAAATATTATCAATACCTAAATCCTGTTTTGTAAGCCACATTTCAAACCATAAGTGAATATTTTTTTCTCTTTCATTCACAATCCAGCACCTCACTAACTTCCGATTTTTCGGTTTCATTCTACATCAAAACTATGAACAATTCAACCACAGAAAGAGAGGTATCAGCCATGTATTACACCCAAGAACAGATAGACCACGCCAACCAAGCCGACCTTGTTTCTTTCCTGCAATCACAGGGCGAGCAGCTTACCCGCGCCGGGAACGAGTACCGCTGGAAACGGCACGACAGCTTGACCGTCCGGGGAAACAAATGGTACAGGCACAGCCAGAGCAAGGGCGGCGGCCCCGTTGACTTCCTCATGGAGTTTTTCGGAAAGAGCTTTACCGAAGCCGTTGAACTTCTCACAGGAGAGAAAGGCGCAGCCCCACCGCCGGACAGCCCCGCGCCCCTCTCCGACTTCCGATTGCCGCCCCGCAGCCCCACCGCCGAACAAGTGAAAAGGTATCTTACCGAAGCCCGCCGCATTGATGAAGATGTGACGGGCTTTTTCATTTCCAGCGGCGATATTTACGAGGAAGCCGCCCATCACAACGCCGTATTCGTCGGCAGAGATGAAAGCGGCATACCGAGATACGCCCACCAGCGCGGCACAGCCGGGAGCTTCCGGCTTGATGTGAAAGGCAGCGACAAAGCCTTTAACTTCTGCTACCGGGGCGAGGGCGAAAGGCTGTTTGTCTTTGAAGCACCGATTGACCTTTTATCTTTCCTCTGCCTGTTCAAAAAGAAATGGCAGAAACAAAGCTACCTTGCACTGGGCGGCGTGGGAGAAAAAGCCCTGCTGCGTTTCCTCTCTGACCGTCCGAACATCAAGACCGTTTACCTCTGCCTTGACAGCGACCAAGCCGGAAACGACGCTTGCAGCCGCCTTGTGGAGCTTATGCCGGAGGGCTTGACCGTCCACCGTCTTATTCCCCTTTTCAAAGATTGGAACGAGGTGCAGACGCGCCGGGGAGAAATCGCGGACGGGAAGTATATCCGGGAAGCGATTTACGGCTTGAAAGAGCCGCCGCAGGAAGAAACCGTTGAGATTATCCGTATGAGCGAGGTGGACACACAGACCGTTGAATGGCTATGGGAGCCGTATATTCCCTTTGGGAAAGTAACCATTGTGCAAGGCAATCCCGGCGAGGGCAAGACCACCTTTGCCCTACGCCTTGCCGCCGCCTGCACCACCGGGCGGGAGCTTCCGAACATGAAGCCCCTGCCGCCGTTCAATGTGATTTACCAGACCGCCGAGGACGGGCTGGGCGATACCGTCAAGCCCCGCTTGATGGAAGCAGAAGCCGACCTTGACCGCGTACTTGTGATTGATGAAGCCAAGCGGGAGCTTACCCTCTCCGACGAGCGCATAGAAAAGGCAATCACGCAGAACGGGGCGCGTCTGATTATCCTTGACCCCATACAGGCGTACATGGGCGAAAAGACCGACATGAACCGGGCAAACGAAGTGCGCCCCATGTTCCGCCGCCTTGCCGATGTTGCCGAGCGTACCGGGTGCGCCGTTATCCTTATCGGACATCTCAACAAAGCTGCCGGAGGGCAGAGCGCATACCGGGGCTTAGGGTCTATCGACTTCCGCGCCGCAGCAAGGAGCGTCCTGCTGATCGGGCGCGTGAAGCGAGAACCGAATGTGCGCGTTATCGTCCATGACAAATCTTCCCTTGCGCCGGAGGGCAAGCCCGTTGCCTTTTGCCTTGACCCGGAAACGGGCTTTTCGTGGATAGGCGAATACGACATCACCGCCGACGAACTGCTGTCCGGCGCGGGCGGCAACAACGCCACCAAAACCGAGCAAGCCGAAAGGCTGATACTTGACCTGCTTGCAGACGGGAAAGAGCTTGCCAGCGAGGACATTGTAAAAGCCGCAGCCGAAGCCGGAATATCCGAGAGGACGGTACAGAACGCCAAGCGCAACATGGGCGGCATTTTAGGCGCAAGGCGTGTCGGCGGTCAATGGTACAACTTCATCAAGAAGAAGCAGCCACCCGAACCCGCAAGCTGAAAGTGCAAAACGCAGACCCTTTGCACTTTGCACTTTCGCACTTTCAGAGTTATAGAAGAATGACTATAAGCCCTTGTGCGCCGTAGCATGAGGGCTTTTTTCATGGAAAGGAGAGCCTATGAGCAATAAAGCCAGCACCCCCGCAAACGCTTCCCCTCTGACCGTAAAGGAAGCAGAACAGCCCGATATTGTGAAGAAAATCGGAAACACGACCTATCGGGTGAAAATCCACTTCAGCACCACCAGCAAGGAAACTATGAGCGATAAAATCAAGCGGCTTATTATGAACGATTGCGGGAAAATTTCTTAAAACCACCTTGACAAAATGTATCAGAAGATACGCTCCTGTCAGCAATGGAGCGGGCCGGGGCCGAAGATATGCCGGAGGACAAGGTGAATTGCTCCGCAGGAGCAAGAGAGGGTGGCCTGGGCCAAGCGGAACGCAAGGGGCTGGGTACTCCGGCCACCCGTGCGGCGATTCTGGAAAAGCTGGTGCAAATGGGCTTTGTACAGCGCAAGGGCAAACAGCTTGTCCCCACCAAGGACGGCATCAATCTGGCGGTGGTTCTGCCGGAAAGCCTGACCTCTCCCGCTCTGACTGCTGAATGGGAAAACCGTCTGACCGAGATTGCCAAAGGCAGCGCAGACCCGGACGAGTTCATGGCCGAAATTGAAGCGCAGGTGCGCCAGTTGGTCAAGACCTATTCCTGCATCAGTGCAGACAAACAAAATCTGTTCCAGTCGGAACGGGTTATCATCGGTAAGTGTCCCCGGTGCGGTGAAAACGTCTATGAGGGCAAAAAGAATTTTTATTGCGGGAACCGTGGCTGTCAGTTCGTAATGTGGAAGAACGACCGCTTCTTTGAGCAGCGGAAAAAGGCGTTCACCCCGAAGATCGCCGCCGCTCTGCTCAAAAACGGTAAGGCAAAGGTAAAGGGTCTCTACTCCGAGAAAACAGGAAAAACCTATGATGCAACGGTGCTTCTGGCAGATACGGGAGGCAAGTACGTCAATTACCGAATTGCGACAGATTCTATAATGTGATAGAATAAACTTAACTAACGGAACTTTGCAGGGGGATGCCGTAATGAAATTCACAGATAGATGTCCAGCTACTTGGAAAGAGCTACAGGATGATGTTGCGTTGCTTCTAAATCAATCGGGATATCGAGCAGTTAGCCCTTGTACAATTGATACCGTTCGTGGCAAAGTGGAAGTTGACGTTTTGGTCGAATCTCCTGACGAACTAGTTAAAAGAATTGTGTGTGAATGTAAATTCTGGAATTCTTCAGTTCCAAAAGAAAAAGTGCACGCATTCAGAACGGTTGTACAAGATTCTGGTGCATCATTGGGTCTTTTGATTTCACAAGCCGGCTTCCAATCCGGCGCGATTGAGGCTGCAAATCTTTCAAATGTACGCTTGATGACGTGGAATGAATTTACAGATATAATTGCCGACAAATGGACATTAACGCGATTAAAGCAGCTCAAAAAGGAATCTGTTCCATTGTCTGAATATACCAGCCCTCTTCATTTTCCATTTGATGACTTAAAAGATGAAGATGTCGGACGCTATCTAAAGGCTTGTGATAAATACAGGCCTTTGCGTACTACCTGTTGGGAAATTACTAGAAAAGATTTGAAAGAAAATGATTCTCTAACAGATTTTTGGTATAAGGGGTCGGAGTTCACAACAATCGAAAGTTATCTAAATTTTCTTTCAGATCAAGTAACAGCAGGTCTAAAAGAATTTGGCGAAATTCTTACAAATTCCAATATCACAATTCCACCTGAACGACTCGAAAAGTCGTATGGGTATATTTATATGTCCCTTTAACAGATTTCGGATAAGTTCATAATAAAATTACGAGGGCCGGTTATGGTAAGGTGAAGCATTCATTTTGCCATAACCGGCTCTCTCTATCCGTAGGATAGGGACAGTTCTTTGAAAGGAGCGTGCGATAATGAGCGAACTATTTTCCATCCAGCTGCAAAATCGGCAGCAGCAAGGCAGGGATGGCATCTGGCTGGACCTGCCCACTACAACCGAACAGGTACAAGCGGCCCTGCGGCAAATCGGCATTTCGTCCGATAATCCGCAGGGCCTTTTCATTTCCGGCTACTTTGCTGAGGAAGAAAAACGTATTGCGATTCCCTACAACATGGTGCTGGCATCCAATGTGGACGAGCTGAACTTTCTTGCCGCACGGCTGGAAACGCTTTCTGCCGGGGAACGCGCAGAGTTGAACGCCGCCCTGCAAACCCCGCAGAGTGAGTTTTCCAGCATTGGGAGAATCACCGACTTTCCCGAAAACGTGGACTATTATGTGCATCTGCCGGATGTACGCGGGCCTGCCCAGCTGGGTGACTACTATCTGAACCGTTCCGGCATGGTGGATATGCCGGAAGAATGGAAAGGTGGCATCGACACGGCGCAGTTTGGCCGTTATGTGGCCCAGCAGGAGCAGGGCGTATTTACCGAGTATGGCTACCTTGTTAAAAGCGGGGATGCGTGGCAGAAAGTCCACGAGGGCCAGCCTGTGCCAGAGGAATACCGGGTACTGTCTTTTCCTGCGCCGGAAGTCATGCGGGATGCAGCCAATATCCCGCCGCCTGTTCAGCCTGAAACGGAACCGCAGAAAGTTATTCCCATTATCCTGAACGGCAAGGACAGCGCAGAGCGCATGAAAGAAATCACGGACCGGTTAGAAACGGGCATCCAACAGCTGTTCGACAGCGACCGCTACAAAGCCTACCTCACCACGATGGCGAAATTCCACAATTACAGCTTCAACAACACATTGCTGATCGCCATGCAGGGCGGACAGCTGGTGGCGGGTTTCAACAAGTGGAAAGACACATTCCACCGCACCGTGAAGAAAGGTGAAAAGGGTATCAAAATCCTTGCTCCTGCGCCCTACAAGGTCAAGCAGAAGATTGAAAAACTAGACGAACAGGGCAAGCCGATTCTGGGCAAGGACGGCAAGCCGCTAACCGAAGAAAAGACGGTGCAGATTCCGGCCTTCAAGGTGGTGTCCGTGTTCGATGTCAGCCAGACCGAGGGCGAACCGCTGCCGACCATTGCCGTGAATGAACTGTCCGGCAGTGTGCAGGACTACCAAGATTTTTTCAAGGCGTTGGAACAGGCATCCCCGGTGCCCATCGGGTTTGAGGACATCGAGGGCGGGGCGCACGGCTACTTTCATCTGCTCGACAACCGCATTGCAATTCAGGAGGGCATGAGCCAGCTGCAAACCACCAAGACAGCCATCCATGAGATTGCCCATGCAAAGCTGCACGCCATCGACCCGAACGACCCAGAACAGACTAACCGCCCGGACAGCCGCACCCGCGAGGTACAGGCCGAAAGTGTGGCCTATGCTGTTTGCCAGTACTACGGGCTGGACACATCCGAGTATTCCTTTGGCTATGTGGCCGGGTGGAGTTCTGGCCGGGAACTGGCCGAACTGAAAGCCTCTCTGGAAGTTATCCGCAGCACAGCCCATGAGCTGATCTCTGCACTGGACGAACATCTGGCAGAGCTGCGCCAGCAGCGGGAAGCAGACCTTTCTGCTGCACAGGAGACTGCATTTGTGCTGGACAGTGGCAACACCCTGTTCATCCAGACTTGCGATTCCGGCTATGACTACACTCTGTACGGCCCAGACAACAAGGCTCTGGACGGTGGACAGCTGGACGCACCCGGTCTGACTCTGCCGGATGCCGGACAGGAAGCACTTAATCTGCTGGGGCAGACTGCCGCCGTGACGGAAGTTCTGTTGGGCGATAAGCTGGCGGCGTTCCAAGAGGCGGCGGAAAAGGCCAACGAAATTCCTGCACCCGTTAAAATTCCAGACCCCGCCGCAGAACCTACAGTCACGATTCTGTGGAGTGAAAGCGACAAGCTGCAGGACGGCGAAACCATGCCGCTGTCCGTGGCAAACCGCGTCTTTGAAGAACTGGACACCGCCCAGCACACGGACCGGGAAAAGGACGGCTACACGGGCGGCTGGTATGACAAAACAGCCTTCCGCATTGACTTTACTATGAACGGCCAGCCGGATAACTACGAGGGGCGGCAGGATTTTGGTGACGGAGAGGGCTCTTTGGTTCAATATATCCAGAACTACCACGAATACTACACTAAAGATGAAAATTGGAAGAATTTTGTTCTGCATAACAAAGGCCCGGAAGCATGGGAGCAGGACAAGGCAGAGCGCGAAATGGTGCTGACCGAGTTTATCCCGTACCTCAAACAACATTGCAACCTTTCGGCCATGGAGCAGACGGCCACCACCGCTTTGCAGGAGGGGCAGAACGCTTCGCCGGAACAGACTGCCTATTACAACGCTATTATTTCCTATGTACAGGACTGCCGCCCGCTGCTTAACCAAGGCCAGTATGACTTGCCGGAACCGCCCAAGCTGGCCGACTTTGACCAGACCTTGCAGGACTATAAGGCACAGGTGCAGGCCGAGATCGCGCAGGAAGCGGCCGCTGCCGGAATGACGGTAGAGGAATACGCAGCGGCAGGATTTGAAGCACCGCAGCAGGACAGCTTTTCCATCTACCAGCTGCGCAATGAGGATTCCACTCACGATTACCGTTTTGAGCCATACGACCGCCTGCAGGCCGCTGGCCGGACTGTGGACAAGGCCAACTATACGGAAGTGTACACCGCGCCGCTGGCTGCTGGCACCACATTGGAGGACATCTACCGTATATTCAATGTAGACTATCCGGCAGACTTTAAGGGGCATTCGCTGTCTGTTTCGGATGTGGTGGTGCTGCACCAGAACGGGCAGGACACCGCCCACTACTGCGACAGCGTAGGCTTCCAGCAGGTGCCGGAGTTCTTGCGGGAAAACCCGCTGCGCACCGCAGAACATTCCACCGAACATAACGAAAATATGATTGATGGCGTGCTGAACAATGCGCCCTCTCTGGGCGAATTGGAGGCTAAAGCAAAGGCTGGAGAACAAATCTCTCTGACGGACCTTGCCGCCGCAGTCAAGGCCGAAGAAAAGGCACCGAAAGCCAAGAAATTCCGCGCAGCCAAACCGAAAAAGCCGTCTATCCGGGCACAACTGGATGCCGCAAAAAAGGAACAGCGCAAGCAAACACAGCCACGGGAAAAGTCAAAGGAATTGGAGGTGTAAACCGTGCAGAAATTTGAAAATATGGATGTGATCGCTGCGCTGGAAGCTATCATGCACCAGAACACCGCATACTACCAGAGCGATTTTGCCTATGACATCAAGATGATGCGGGAAGCGGCCCGCAGCGACCAGCCGGAAGATAAGCTGCTGTTGTGGCTGTCCCGGCCTTCTGGAACATTCTGCTTCCGGGAACGGGATGTGCTGCTCAAAGACACCCAAGCCTACAACACATGGAAATTCTGCGGCGAGCAGACCCACGACAGGATTCTTGCCTATGCGGTGGAGCTGACCGGCGCAGCCAATGGAACCGTGCAAGGCAATCTGTATGAATTGGACTATCAGCAGCATTTCCAGCACATCCGGGAAGCCGCCCTGCCCGTGGGTGCCAACCGTCTGATCTACGAAAGCGGGATGCGGGAGATTGGCCCGAAAGAGCATTTCGACAGCCGCCCGGATAAATATTTCGGTGAACTCGTGCGGTATGAAATGCAGCCCCTTGACCCGGAACTTCTGCAAGCGGCTATCCGGCAGGAGCAGTATAGCCGGGAACCTGCACGGCCCGGTGATTTCAAAGAACACCTTGCGGCATTGCACACCGGACTGATCGAGGCCGAGGCCCAGCGCATTGTAACCGATATGAAGCGGCTGGCTGCTCCCAACAGCCCAGACAAGAATCATTTTATGGTGGAGGTGTCACCCTACTTCACCAAGCTGGCATCCAGCCGGGACACGGATCAGTTGCTTGCCATGCTGCCGTACAAGTCCCTGCACCTGTCCAGCGTGAAAGACCGTTTCGGTATCTACGCGCTGATTGACAAAAACGAGAACCGAGATAAGGGCATCCATAAGCCCCGTGCTTCCGTTCGCAAGCAGCTTTCCGAAACAAAACAGGCCGCCAGCCCGAAAAAGGCAGCGGCCCGCAGCAAGCAACACGAAATGGAGGTCTGACGCATGAATTTCAGCGTAGAAGAAGAAAATTTGATTTGTATGTACCACACTTCTGACCGCCGCCGGACGATGGCGCGGATGCTGGCCGCCCTGCCGGATATGGACACCGAAATGCGGCAACTGGCAAACAGCACCATTGCAAAATTGGAGCAAATGACCGATGCTGACTTTGACGGACAGAGATTAGATTTTACGGGTGAGTGATACCGCCAGCTTGACAACCACACATTGTTTTTAATTAAAGTAATGTGTCATTGTCAACACGGAAATAGCCGGACACGGTGGCCTTGTGGCTGCTGTGTCCGGCGTTTTTATTGGTATTAAAGATCGAAAAGGGAAATCTGGCATTGTTTACACGATTTAACCTTTCGCTCTTTTATTATATCGTCTGGCCCTATTTCGCCAAAAAGAAGTGGAGAATTAGGATTGTGCTGATGAAAATTCTTATCAACTGTTTTCAAACTATAATTAGCATAGCAATATAAACAGCCATTTTTACAAGTATTATATGTGCCAATGTCTATACTGGCAATGCAACCACATTCAAGTCGTTGATTCAGGTCTTTTTCAACACATAAATTGTAGTGTCCCAACCTTTCAAGGCGATTTTTATCAATGCAATGTGCATGCTCAACCCCAAAATGTTTGAAATCAGTTGCTTCTGCACAAGTATCTATATAAAGTCCGTGTTCATCTGCTATTTGTGAAAAGCGCTGGATGAGCTCAATTTGCTGTTGTGGGGTTTCCTTTTGAAGATTTAACGGTTGAGTATTTCGGGCTGTATTTCGATATAAATCCAAAAAACTCACTGTACATTTTTCAGTGTAACCTTCCAATCTTGATGCCAAAAGGTTGAAATACTTACAATGGTATTCCATTGTATAGCGCTCATTGAAAAAAATAGGATCATATCTCCATACTACACGCTCTTTTCCAATTTCCCTTGAAAGTCTTTGAAATGCAGGTATTATAACATCATTTTTCGAGGGAATGTTAGGTTCGACATCTTTGTTATAGGCATTTAAAGTGAACTGAAAATAATAATTATATTTTTCAAGTTCTGAAAGCCGTTTGAACATTGGCATCGGATTTTTTGTCCATAGGACTATTCCATCAACCACATTTGGAGATAAATTGATTTTTCCAATTTGATGAATATTCATGGGATTACGAACCAAAACATATTCATCTCGAAGCCGATTAAAAAACCATTCTGAATAATAGGTGGGAATATCAGTCCGCCGACTAGCACTTATTATCATGACTTTTAATCCTTCCTTATAAGCATCTGTGCGCTTGCACATGTGTTAAACGGATTATATTTTTTCATTGGTGTTAAATCAAACTTATTCTTATTTGTTGGGAATTCGCCCAACGACCTCTCTCCATAGGTATAGCCTCTTGGATAATAAACGCTTTTGGCATTATCATCACGAAATCGGCCTTTTAACGATTCAGAGCTAGTAAGGCGACTCCTTAAATCATCGAAATAGTCGCGACCCCCGCCATAACTTCGCCCAAGGTTTATATCATTTAAAATAATATAAGTATTCTTTGTGACTTTCGAATTATAGTATTCTGAAAAAGTTTCTAAAAAACTTCTTATATTATCACTGCTAGTATGTTTTTCCATATCAGAAAAAACATATTGAAACACAATAAGGTCTGGAATCCATGTTCCTTTGGAAATATCATTGATGATTTGGCAAGCATCCTTGTAAAAAAAGGAAATTTTGATTTTATCATTTTCAAACGACTTAATATCATCGTGAATATTTTTCCAAACAGATTCACTGTAATCAATTCCATGATATTCCAGTGTATCATATGTTAAAGTACCGTTTTCTCTTAAACAGTCAATTGCAAACAAATCAGT
Source organism: Faecalibacterium butyricigenerans (assembly GCF_020687345.1). Lineage (NCBI taxonomy): Bacteria > Bacillati > Bacillota > Clostridia > Eubacteriales > Oscillospiraceae > Faecalibacterium > Faecalibacterium butyricigenerans. Next base: position 3,361 of record NZ_JAJEQL010000036.1, on the reverse strand, counting down.
ACAAGGACCACATCCAAAAGAGAGCACCTTAAGATTTTTGACAGTAAATAGACGAGTTGTACGTTCAAGAGCATACATTATTTCCGAAGTGTATCTATAAGAATATTTGCAAGTATAAAAATCTGCCATATTGGGACAATCATATTTTCTTTTCGGAGCACCATCTTTTGCACGATAAGGGTAATGAATGTACTCTAAACATTTTTCACAATCTTCCGGGCAAAATTCCCCATATGAACAATTTTCACACTGTTCATCACATTTATGATTTTGCCTTTTGCTGCAATTTTTAAGAATAGTATCAATAATCACGATGTTGCCTCCTTTTGCTGAATTAAAAATATACTGTGCTTTATCTTGTTGTTATTTGGAAACTATAAAATCACAATAAAATAAGCCTGCTTCTATGATTGCAGATGTATTAACCCAATCTTCCTTTAAGATCTATACTAGATTTTCATGTTATAGTTTCATCCATGATTTTTTGAATCGCATTGCAGGTATCATCAAAAGAAATATCCTTTGCATAGTCGTATTCCCTGCTATACTTGTTCCATTGCTTACGAAGTATATCGTTCCCCCGGATTTCCTGCATAATCTCCGGGTACTGCGTTAAAATTTTACCGCTACCACGCTTTTCCGTTGTCCGTTCCAGTGCCCGCCGCAATGTTGCCTTATCGCACTCTGCCCCGCGCAGAGCGTACAGAATGTAGATGTCGTAGTAATCTCTCGGACGGGTGTTTGCAATATTGCGGGACAGTACGGTTTCCAGCTTTTCGGCCAGAACTGTTTCGAGATTGTAGGCCAGAACGCTGATTGTGCGGTCATCGAACAGCATTGAAAAGGTGTACTCGATCTCGCGGGGCGTTATCATATCGCCAGTGGTGACATCCACCGTCAGCGGAACGCTGATCGGCGGGTAGTTGGCTTTCAACGATACCCGGATTCCGGGATAATCGTCTGTTTCCCGAATATCCGCAACGCCCACCACTTCAAACTGCACATCATCGTCAATCTGGACTGCACACACATCTTTAAAAATAGAAAGGATAGCTTCATGGGTCAGTGTAAAGCCCTTGATAGTCGTATCCAAATCCATAGTGGCCCGTGTGTCCAGACCAACGATAGCCGAAACCAGAAAGCCGCCTTTGATGATGAAGTTATGCTTATACGGTGAAAGTGAAATGCGTTCCAGCAGTCTTTCCAGCATATAGTTCTGCATCACAAGTTGCGCGGAAATATGCTTCTCGGCTGCTTTCTCTTTAATATAGGCTTTTAACTGCATCGGATTTTTTGTAATCATAATAAAATCTCCATGTAGCGCAGAACCTTTGGCTTCACACGAAGTCGTTCTGCGTACTGCATCAATTTGTGAATGTCTTTGTCTTTGGATGCGGCGTAACGCTTCATGGCTGCACCAACAATTTGTATATCGCTCCCACTGCCGCGCAGGATGTCGCACAGCGTCCGTTCCAAATCGTAAACACGAATGGGATTGCCGGATGGCGATTGGATTTCAATAATGCCGAAGTCATACTTTTCTGGAATAACACGCTTGACGATCAACTCCTCCTGCTTCAAGGACAGTGCATTGTAGCCCTTGGGAAAGGTCATCGTGTATCTTGCCGGGGTGCGGTCAGAATAGCCCAGCAGATAAAGGGCGGTATCATGCGAATAGATGCCGCGGCTATACTTCCGCTGCAACAGGTAAAAGTCATCTTCCCATGCACTGCTCTGTACATAAAGGCCGCGCCCGAAACGGTACAGTTCCCCGCTCTCGACAAAATCATGCAGATAGCCCCGATGTAAGCCGGCTTTCGTTAACTGTGCGGCCGTAATGATGCCATTGGGGGCAGACTGCACTATTTTTTCTACTTTGCCCATGTTGTTCATGCTATCACCTCACTTGACATTCACACATTATATTATATAGAAATAATGTGTGTTCGTCAACAGTGAATTAACAATCGCACATTATTTCAGTTAAAAGTAATGTGTCGTTGTTAAGTAATGCTCACAGGGTCTTATCCCTCTCCTGCCTGTGATTCTGGAATAGAACACCGTCCACATTCTGCTTGATGATGCCATACTCCTGCATCTGGCGTTTGGCTTCGGCGTACTGTCGTTGCAGCTGGTCTTTCTGCTCGGCCAGCTGCTTATATTCAGCTTTCAGTGCGTAGAGGTCGGGCAGCTTTTGAAAGCCCTGTTCTTTCAGGACCTTGGCCGCTGCTTCATAGAGAATCAGGGTGCCCTCGTGCTTGCGCCGGAACTGCTTTTTGTCAGCGGCCCGCTGATACTCCTGCACCAACGGGCGCAGCTCTTTATAGGTAGTAACATCCTTTATCAGCATGGCCATTTCTGCAAGTCTGCATTCGGCTGCTTTCAGCGCAGCGGCAGCCTCGGCGCTGGCGGCGGTGATCTCGGCCACCCGGCTTTCCAAATCCGGGTAACTATCAATTTCATGCTCCGTCAGGAAGTTCAGCGTCCGGGCAGCCTGTTTCAGATTATGGAGTTTTGCCCACTTCTCATACCCTGCGGACTGCTGGGCCTTGATGCTATTCTCCAAATCAATCCGCAGCGAAATTTTGCGGTTTTCTTTGGGCTTCCGCTCCACGAACCGCCCTTTGATGCGCTCGGTGATGGCTTCTTCGGTGTAGGCTTCGCCCAGCGTTTTGCAGCGGGTGAACCGCCCCTGTCCGGGCGCACGGAACGACACATACTTGCCCCTCTTGACCTCATAGTTTTGCTCCTGCAGGAGCCGTAGAAAATCGTCAAAATCCTTGGCCTGCGGGATGGTGGTATCTATGGCAGCTTTCAGCTTCGCCTTCCAGCTCGTGCCTTTTCGGTGCGCGTCCCACTCGGCATAGCTCTTGCCCCGGTCTTGACCGGGCATTACCACGGATAGGTTATGTTCCTTGCACAGCCGGTCACTGGTGCGCCGGATGTAGGAATAGCTCTGTCGGTTGGAAACATACTTTCGTTGGTTCACCATGTCCACGGCACAAAAGATGACGTGGTTATGGACGTGCCCTTTGTCAATGTGCGTGGTCAGCACATACGGGTATTTGCCTTGCAGGACTTCATCTGCAAGCTGCCGGCCAATCTCGTGGGCCTGCTCCGGCGTGGTTTCGCCCGGCGCAAAAGACTGTATCAGGTGGTGGGCCAGATTGTTGCCTTTCTGCATGGCTTGTGATAGCAGCAGTTCAAATTCGATGTCGGCGGTTTCATAGGAGCAGGCAAAGGAGGACACCAGCATTTTTTCATCCGTCTTGGCTGGATTCTCGATGTAGTCCAGTGCCTTTTTCAGCGTTGACTTGATAGGATGTATCTTTGTAACTGCCATATCTGTGCCAGCGCTCCT
>NZ_JAJEQL010000035.1:0-21008 GCF_020687345.1 Faecalibacterium butyricigenerans | reverse complement strand
TTAACGCGGGGGGGGGGCACTGTGTGCCCCCGCCCGCTCTTTTTGCCGCAGCGGGAGGAGATACGACATCTGTTTTATCAGGAAGGAGCGAATCTTATGAAGATCCTGTATGCTGCTTCGGAAGCAACCCCCTTTGCGAAGTCCGGCGGTCTGGCCGACGTGGCTGGCTCTCTGCCCAAGGCTCTGGTCAAGGACGGCGTGGACGCCCGCGTCATCATGCCGCTGTACGGCGACCTGAAGTTCCGCGACAAGCTGGAATATGTGACCAACTACTCCGTCCCTGTGGGCTGGCGCAGCCAGTACTGCGGCCTGTTCAAGGCTGAGGTCAACGGCGTGACCTACTACTTCCTCGACAACGAGTATTACTTCAAGCGCCGTGGTCTCTACGGCTTCTACGACGACGGCGAGCGTTTCGCCTTCTTCTCCCGCGCCGTGCTGGAGACCCTGTTTTACATCGACTTCACCCCCGACATCATCAACTGCAACGACTGGCAGACCGCTCTGGTGCCGGTGTACCTGAACCTGTACTATCGCCATCTGGACAAGTTCAACCGCATCAAGACCATCTTTACCATCCATAACATCGCCTATCAGGGCAAGTACGGCACCGAGATCCTGGAAGACACCTGCGGCATCGGCCGCCGCGACCAGCATATCGTGGAGTACGACGGCTGCGCCAACTTCATGAAGGGCGCCATCGAGACGGCGGATAAGATCACCACCGTCAGCCCCACCTATGCACAGGAGATCCTCGACCCGTGGTTCAGCTACGGTCTGGACGCCCTGCTGCGGGAGAAGCAGTACAAGCTCTGCGGCATCCTGAACGGCATCGACATGGAGGCCAACGACCCTGCCACCGACCCCCACATCGCCTGCAACTACGACATCAACAGCTTCGAAACGGGCAAGGCAAAGTGCAAGGAGGCCCTGCAGGATAGGTTCGGCCTCCACAAGGACGGCAGCCCCGTCTTTGCGATGGTCAGCCGCATGGTCGGCATGAAGGGCTTCGACCTCGTCCAGAGCGTGGCTGACGGCCTCGTGGACCGCGGCATCGAGCTGGTCATTCTGGGCAGCGGCGAGAGCCAGTACGAGAACTTCTTCTCGGACCTGTGCGGCCGTCACCCGGGCCGTGTGGGCACCTACATCGGTTTCGAGCCGACCCTGTCTCAGGAGATCTACGCCGGTGCAGACGCCTTTATCATGCCGTCCAAGAGCGAGCCTTGCGGTCTGGCCCAGATGGTCGCCTGCCGTTACGGCACGCCTCCCATCATCCGCGAGACCGGCGGCCTGCGGGACTCCATCCACGACTGCACCCTCGGCGAGGGCAACGGCTTCACCTTCGCGGGCTACAGTGCCCACGAGCTGTACGACGCCTGCTGCCGTGCACAGGATCGCTACTACAGCAAGGAAGACTGGCATAACCTCGTCAAGTACGATATGGAGTGCGACTTCAGCTGGGATGTCTCGGCCAAGAGCTATGAAGGCCTCTACAACGAGACCGCAAACCTCTGGTAAGGGATAGACCAAAGACTCATTTCCGCCCCGGCGGGTACTGCAATGCGCAGCGCCCGCCGGGGCTTTTTTGGCGTCTTAGGCGAAGGAAGGCTTTTTCTGCCTCAAATGGGGAAGAATGATGGAAGAGGCGGAGAAGATGAGGGGCGGGGCGGAAAAACTTTTGGTTAGAAGTGACGAACTTCTCCGCGTTTATAGAATTTTGCTAAAAATAGGTGGAAAATTGATTGAATTTTACAGCCGGTTTGAGTATAATGGGGAGTAAAGAATCTTCGTTCAATGCTTAACATCCCGGCCCGGAGAAAAAACAGAGCGTGCCGGGAAGCGCACACAGAGGGGGGCCGGACGGTGAAGGGCTGGTATAAAGCGCTGGAAGATCTGGTCTGGCTGACCCAGCTGGGGCTGAATATGCTGCTGCCGCTGGTGATGTGTCTGGGCGGCTGCTGGTGGGCCGTCAGCCGCTGGGGCTGGCCTATGTGGGTGTATCTGCCCGCTGTGCTGCTGGGGCTTGCCGCCGGGGCGCAGAACTTCTGGGTCTTCGTCAAAGAGCGGCTCGACCGCACCAAAAAGGACAAGCCCCGCCGGAAGGGCTTCAACTCGCATCTATGAGATAAGGGAGACATCGATCTATGAAATTACAGCCGGAATCCAAAAAGGAGCTGCTCCGCATCGCGGGCGGCACGGCATTCTGCACCGTCGTTTTGTGGGTGCTTTTCGCGGCGCTGCATCTGGTGGGCTGGGTGAGGTTCGACTACACCGTCATCCTCGGCAGCCTCGTGGGCGCGGCCGTCGCTGTCGGCAACTTTGCGGGCATCTGCTTCGTGGTCCAGAAGATCATCGACGAGCCGGACGAGAAGCGCCGCAAGGCAACATTACAGCTTTCCTACAACAGCCGGATGCTCCTGCAGGCGCTGTGGGTGGTGGTGGCCATCGCGGCCCCCTGCTTCCAGCCCTTTGCCGGTGTGCTGCCGCTGTTTTTCCCTCGTGTTACCATTTATTACCTGCAAATAACGGGTAAGTACAAACCGCTCGCGCCGAAGGCAGAGCCGGTGGACGTCTCGGTGGAGGACGACCCCGCGCCTGCCGACGCACAGCGGTCCGCACCCGATGAAAAAGGGGGTGAAACGTAACAAATGGAACTGAACGGCGCAAAGATCCTGTATACCATCCATACCAATATCCCTGTGCTGGGCGATTTTAAAATCACCCAGACCCTTGTGAGCACATGGATCGTCATGGCGCTGCTCTCGGCTCTGGCTTTCTGGCTGGGGCGTGACCTCAAGCTGGAAAACGTCTCCAAACGGCAGGCCGCCGCCGAGTTCATCGTGGAACGGCTGGACCAGTTCGTCCACGACAACATGGGCTATCACTTCGATAAGTTCATCCCGCTGGTGGGTGCCATCTTCGCACTCAGCATCGGCTGCAACCTCATCAGCGTGGTAGGCCTGTGGAGCCCCACGGCAGACCTGAACACCGAGGCGGCATGGGCCATCGTGGTGTTCATCATCATCATGTACTACAAGATCAAGACCAACGGCATCCTCGCCTACCTGAAGGGCCTGCTGGACCCCATCTTCCTGATGGCGCCCATCAACGTGCTGTCGGAGGTGTCCACCCCCGTCAGCATGGCCTTCCGTCACTTCGGCAACATCCTGTCCGGTACCGTTATCTCCACCCTGCTGTACTGGGCACTGGCGAGCCTGAGCCACGTCATTTTTGGCTGGCTGCCCGGCTTCCTGAGCCAGCTCCAGCTGTTCCAGATCGGCATCCCGGCCTTCACGGGCCTCTATTTCGACTGGTTCGGCGGCTGCATTCAGGCGTTCATCTTCTGTACCCTGACCACCATCTTCATCAAACGTGCTGCCGGTGAGGAGTAAGCCTCCCGCCCGGCATCCCCCAAAAACAAACATTTTCAGGAGGACACAAACTATGACTGACTTTCAATTCCTTGCTCGTGGTATCGCTCTGGCTGGCTGCGGCATCGGCGCAGGCTGCGCACTGATCGCAGGTATCGGCCCCGGCATCGGCGAAGGCAACGCTGCCGCTGCTGCCTGTGAGGCTGTCGGTCGTCAGCCCGAGTGCAAGAGCGACGTGACCAGCACCCTGATCCTCGGCGTCGCACTGTCTGAGACCACCGGTATCTACGGCTTCGTCACCGGCCTGCTGCTCATCTTCCTCGCACCCGGTATGTTCATGAACTACCTGCAGTAAGCGCTCCTTTCTGAGCTTGATTTCAAGAGAAAGGGGAGACGCTTATGCAACTTTATCAGGCATTGATCACGCTGGATGGCTGGACGTTTCTGGCTCAGGTCTGCAACCTGATGATCCAGCTCGTGATCTTCAAAAAGCTGCTGCTGAACCCGGTCAAAAAAGTCATCGCGGAGCGCAAGGCCAAGGCGGACAGCCAGATTGCAGACGCCGAAAAGCTGCGCGCCGAGGCTGAGGCCATGAAGGCGGAGTATGAGCAGAACCTGCAGAATGCCCGCGCCGAGGCCGGCCAGATCGTAGCTGCCGCCCAGAAGACGGCTGCCGCCCGCGGCGAGGAGCTGCTGGGCGAAGCCCGTGCTCAGGCCGCTGCCCTCAAGCAGAAGGCCGAGGCCGACATTGCGCAGGAGCGCAAGAAGGCCGTCAACGAGGTCAAGGACGAGATCGGCGGCATGGCGATGGAGATTGCCTCCAAAGTGGTCGAGCGCGAGATCAAGGAAGCCGACCATCAGGATCTGATCGACGAATTTATCAAAAACGTGGGTGAAGCATCATGACCGAGACTGCAAGGATGTACGGCGGGAGCCTGTACGACCTGGCCGCGGAGGAAGGGCTGGACGAGCGCATTCTGGGTGAACTGGAAGGCGTGACCGCCCTGCTGAACGGGGACGCTGAATATCTGCATCTGCTCAGCATCCCCAGCATCCCCAAGAAAGAGCGCTGTGCGCTGTTGGACGAGGCCTTCCGCGGGCAGGTCCACCTCTATGTGCTCAACTTTATGAAGCTGCTGTGCGAAAAGGGCGCTCTGCGGGAGCTGCCGGGCTGTGCCCGGGCCTACCGTCTGCGCTACAATGAGGCCCACGGCATTCTGGAGGCCACCGCCGTCTCCGCTGTGCCCCTCACGGCAGAGCAGACCGCCCGCCTCCACGAAAAGCTGGAAAAAGTCACCGGTAAGCACATCGACCTCAAAACGAAGGTCGAGCCTGCCGTGCTGGGCGGCATCCGGCTGGACATCGAAGGCACCGAGCTGGACGGCACCGTCCGCAATCGTCTCGCCGGCCTGCGCAGCAGCATCGCGGCGGCAACGCTGTAAAATCAATACGAAGCTCTCCGGCGAAAGCGAGGCCCGGCTGCTCTCAGAGCCGCAAGGCGATGAGATGCAGCAAGACCGGCTTTGGCTGAGAGGGCATCCACCCGAAAGTTTACAAAGAATTGAGTGGTGAAGACACAACAATGCAACTGAAACCTGAAGAGATCTCCAAGATCATCCGTGCTCAGATCAAGCATTACGAAAATGTCATCGAGCAGAGCGAGGTCGGCACGGTCATTCTGGTGGGCGACGGCATCGCCCGCGCCAGCGGTCTGGAAAAGTGCATGGCAGGCGAGCTGCTCCAGTTTGAGAACGGCGAGTACGGCATGGCGCAGAACCTCGAGGAGAACACCGTCTCCATCGTTCTGCTGGGTTCCGACGTCGGCATCAAGGAGGGCAGCACCGTCAAGCGCACCGGCAAGGTCGTGTCCGTCCCGGTGGGCGAGGCACTGATCGGCCGCGTCGTCAACGCACTGGGCCAGCCCATCGACGGCGCCGGCCCCATCGAGACGACGGAGTTCCGCCCCATCGAAAGCCCGGCCCCCGGCATCATCGAGCGCCAGCCCGTCAAGGAGCCGCTCCAGACCGGCATCAAGGCCATCGACTCTATGATCCCCATCGGCCGCGGCCAGCGTGAGCTGATCATCGGCGACCGCCAGACCGGCAAGACCACCATCGCGTCCGATACCATCATCAACCAGAAGGGCAAGGACGTCATCTGCATCTACGTCGCCATCGGCCAGAAGCGCTCTACCGTGGCAAACCTCGTCCAGAGCCTCACCGAGGCCGGGGCCATGAGCTACACCATCGTGGTGTCGGCTACGGCCTCCGAGCTGTCGCCCTTGCAGTATATCGCGCCCTACTCCGGCTGTGCCATGGGCGAGTATTTCATGCACAAGGGCAAGCACGTCCTCATCATCTACGATGACCTGTCCAAGCACGCCGTCGCTTACCGTGCCCTGTCGCTGCTGATCCGCCGTCCCCCGGGACGTGAGGCCTACCCCGGCGACGTCTTTTATCTGCACTCCCGTCTGCTGGAGCGCGCAGCCAAGCTCTCCGACGAGCTGGGCGGCGGCAGCCTGACGGCTCTGCCCATCATCGAGACGCAGGCGGGCGATGTGTCCGCCTACATCCCCACCAACGTCATCTCCATCACCGACGGCCAGATCTTCCTTGAGACAGAGCTGTTCCACTCGGGCGTCATGCCGGCCGTCAACCCCGGCATCTCGGTCTCCCGTGTCGGCGGCAACGCCCAGATCAAGGCCATGAAGAAGGTGGCCGGCACCCTGAAGCTCATCTACTCCCAGTACCGCGAGCTGCAGTCCTTCGCACAGTTCGGCTCCGATCTGGACGCCGACACCAAGGCCCGTCTGGCACAGGGCGAGCGCATCGTGGAGGTGCTGAAGCAGAACCGCTCGGCCCCCGTTGCGGTGGAAAAGCAGGTGGCCATCCTCTACGCGACCATCCACGACTACCTTGTGAACATCAAGGTGCCCGCCGTGGCAGAGTACGAGAAGGGCCTGTACGAGTATCTGGATGCCGATGCTGCCGGTGCCTCTGTGATGGAGACCATCCGCACCACCGGCAAGCTGGAAAAGGACGCCGAGGAAGCTCTGAAGGGCGTGCTGTCCGCTTACACTGAGAGCTTTATCAAGGCGCACTGACAGGAAGGAGGCGTAACGCATGGCAGGTTCCATGAAGGACATCAAGCTGCGCATCAAAAGCGTAGAGAGTACCATGCAGATCACCAAGGCTATGGAGCTGGTGGCTTCCTCCAAAATGCGCCGTGCCAAGGAGCGGGTGGAGCACAGCCGCCCCTACTTTGAAACGCTGTATGAATCGCTGACCAAGATCGCGGCGGCGGACCCCCGTGCCCGCAACCCCTATCTGCGCCGGGACGAGATCAAGCGCACCCTGCTGGTGGTCATCGCGGGCGACCGCGGACTGGCGGGCGGCTATAACGCCAATGTGTTCAAGCAGGCCGACGCTGCCGGAGGTCCCGCCATCGTCCTGCCCATCGGCAAGCGCTCGGCGGAGTATTTCGCCCACCACGAGGCCGACCTGTTCACCCACGAGGTGCTGCTGGCAGCGGACGTGTCCGTGAGCGAGTGCTTCACCCTGTCCCACCAGATAACGGAGGGCTTCCTCAAGGGCGAGTACGACGCGGTGAAGCTCTGCTATACCCGCTTCGACTCCATGATGACCCAGACGGCTATCACCCTTGAGGTGCTGCCCCTGACCATCGAGCCTACAGAGGCCCAGAAGGCCGAGGCACGCCGGAGCCAGATCCTGTACAAGCCCAGCAGCGAGGAAGTGTTCGGCGCGATCATCCCCGAGTATGTGGCCGGTGTCCTCTACGGCGCAGTGTGCGAGAGCGTAGCCAGCGAGCTGGCCGCCCGCCGCACGGCCATGGATGCCGCCACCAAGAACGCCGGTGAGATGATAGAGCATCTGAATCTGTATTACAACCGCGCCCGTCAGGCCGCCATCACGCAGGAGATCACCGAGATCGTGGCTGGTGCGGAGAATTAACAAATGAATCAACCTCTCAGTCTCGCTATCGCTCGACAGCTCCCCTACCGAGGGGAGCCTCTGGCGAAGAGGTAAGGCTTTGCGGAATGCCAAGGCCTCCCCTCGGTAGGGGAGGTGGCAGCGCGTCAGCGCTGACGGAGAGGTTTAAGAGAAGGAGTTGTAGCCTATGTCCGAAAAACACATCGGCAAGGTGATCCAGGTCATCGGCCCGGTGCTGGACATCCAGTTCAAGGATGGCGAGCTGCCGGATCTGCTCAACGCCATCGAGATCGACAACCACGGCCAGAAGCTGGTGGTCGAGGTGGCGCAGCTGACCGGTGACAATGTCGCCCGCTGCATCGCCATGAGCAGCACCGACGGTCTGGTGCGCGGCACCGAGGCCGTGGACACCGGCGAGTCCATCAAGGTGCCCGTCGGCGACCAGTGTCTGGGCCGCGTGTTCAACCTGCTGGGCGAGCCGGTGGACAACAAGCCCGCCCCCACCCCGGAGGCCTACTGGCCCATCCACCGCCCCGCTCCCAGCTATGAGGAGCAGCAGTCCACCACCGAGATCCTCGAGACCGGCATCAAGGTCGTTGACCTCATCTGCCCCTACGCCAAGGGCGGCAAGATCGGCCTGTTCGGCGGCGCCGGTGTCGGCAAGACCGTCCTCATTCAGGAGCTGATCTATAACATCGCCACCGAGCACAACGGCTACTCGGTGTTCACCGGTGTCGGCGAGCGCACCCGTGAGGGCAACGACCTTTACGGCGAGATGACCGAGAGCGGCGTCATCAACAAGACGGCGCTGGTCTACGGCCAGATGAACGAGCCTCCCGGAGCGCGTATGCGTGTGGCACTGTCCGGCCTGACCATGGCGGAGTACTTCCGCGATGTCAAGAATCAGGACGTGCTGCTCTTCATCGACAACATCTTCCGCTTCACGCAGGCTGGCTCTGAGGTGTCGGCTCTGCTGGGCCGTATGCCCTCCGCCGTCGGCTACCAGCCCACGCTGGCCACCGAGATGGGCGCACTGCAGGAGCGCATCACCTCCACCCGCAAGGGTTCCATCACCTCGGTGCAGGCCGTCTACGTCCCCGCCGACGACCTGACCGACCCGGCCCCTGCCACCACCTTCACCCATCTGGATGCCACCACCGTTCTGAGCCGCGACATCGCCTCTCAGGGCATCTACCCCGCTGTGGACCCGCTGGACTCCACCAGCCGCATCCTCAGCCCGGAGGTCGTGGGTCAGGAGCATTATGAGATCGCCCGCGCCGTCCAGAAGGTGCTGCAGCGCTACAAAGAGCTGCAGGACATCATCGCCATCATGGGCATGGACGAGCTGAGCGAGGAAGACAAGCGCACGGTCAGCCGCGCCCGCAAGGTGCAGCGCTTCCTGAGCCAGAGCTTCCACGTTGCAGAGCAGTTTACCGGTATGCCCGGCCAGTACGTCCCGCTGAAGGAGACGCTGCGCGGCTTCCGCATGATCCTGAACGGCGAGTGCGACGACCTGCCCGAGAGCGCCTTCCTGTTCGCGGGCACCATCGACGATGTGTTCGCTAAGGCGAAGAAGGGGTAAACCATGACGACCTTTCATCTGACGGTGGTCACACCGGACGGCTGCGCCTTTGAGGGGCAGGCCGAGCGTGTGGTCTGCCGCGCCATCGACGGCGACCTCGCCATTCTGGCCAAGCACGGCGACTACTGCACCGCGCTGGGCATGGGTGAGGCGCACATCGTCGATGCCGACGGCCAGCGCCGCTGTGCCGCCTGCATGGGCGGGATGCTCACCGTGCTGGACGGGGAGGTGCGTCTGGTGGCCACCACATGGGAGTGGGCCGAGCAGATCGACCACGCCCGCGCCGAGGCGGCGAAAAAGCGTGCCGAAGAGCTTCTGGCCCGCAAAGACCTCGACCGCCGCGAGTACGAGATGGCACAGGCCCGCCTCAAGCGTGCGCTGGTGCGCACCTCCATCAAGAATTGACCACAGGAACGAAAAAACCGGGGTCCCCGACGGGACCCCGGTTTTTTGCGATAGAGCAGCTCAGAGCATATTTGCTTTCTCGATAAGGCTGCGGATGTGGTGGGCCAGCATCTCGATGGCGGTGGTGTTCTCGCCGCCGTTGGGCACGATGATGTCGGCGTTCCGCTTGCTCGGCTCGACGAAAGCCTCGTGCATGGGCTTGACGGTGGTGAGATACTGATGGATGACGCTGTCGAGGGAGCGGCCGCGCTCCTTGACGTCCCGCACCAGACGGCGCAGGATGCGCTCGTCGGCGTCGGTGTCCACGAAGATCTTATAGTCGAACATGGCGCACAGCTCCGGCTCCACGAAGGGCAGGATGCCCTCCACGATGAGGACGGGGGCCGGCTCGATGTGCTGCACCTCGTTGCTGCGGTTGTGGTCGGCGTAGTCGTACACCGGGCAGTCGATGGCGCGGCCGGCCTTCAGCTCCTGTAAGTGATAAATGAGCAGGGCGTTGTCGAAGGCGTCCGGGTGGTCATAGTTCAGTTTGCAGCGCTCCTCAAAGGGCAGCTCGTCGTGGCGCTTGTAGTAGCTGTCGTGGGAGATGAGGCGCACTTCGTCCTCCCCGAAAAGGGCCTTGAGCCGACAGGCCAGAGTGGTCTTGCCGCTGCCGGAGCCGCCTGCGATGCCGATGATGAGATTGTTCATGTTCCAAAAACCTCCGCGTGCCGATTGTGGTGGAAAAAATCCCCCAAGTGGGGTATAATATCCTTACCCTACATAATAACACATTTCGCTCTGTTTTGACAGGGCCGAATACCTACAGGGAGGCATTTTGATGAAAAAAATCGTTCCTGCCCCGTACATCGACCAGACCGAGCGCTGGGTCAACGGCTGCGAGAGCATCAGCAGCGTCATGCTGCTGCAGGCCGTGGGCATCAGCATCGACCCCGATACCTTCATCGCCCGCGACCTGCCCCACGCCCCCTACTGGGAGCAGGACGGCAGGCTCTACGGCCCCGACCCGTGGCAGGTCTACCCCGGAGACCCCCACGACCACACCGGCTACGGCTGCTACGCGCCCTGCATCGTGAAAGCGCTGAACAGCGCCTTGGAGCACGAGGGCGCAGCCGACCGGTTCGAGGTCGTGGACGAGAGCGGCAAGACGGCGGCCCAGCTGTGCGGCTACCTCGACGCAGGGATGCCGGTGGTGTTCTGGGCCACGCTGGACTTCCAGCCTGTGCCCGAGAAGCGGGACCACTGGCTGCTGGCCGACGGCACCGACTTTGCATGGAAGTGCAACGAGCACTGTCTGCTGCTGGTGGGCTATGACGAGGAAAATTACTGGTTCAACGACCCATGGCACGACCACGGCGTCTGCCCCCAGCCCAAGCAGCTGGTGGAGGACTGCCACGCGGCGCAGGGGATGTTTGCCGTCACCCTCCGCCCGAAAGGAGAAGTATGAAGAAGGAAAACTTTTCGCAGAACATGAAAGACCGGATGCAGCAGTTTGAGGACGGCGGCCTCCGGCTCCTGAAAAAGGGCCAGAAGGGCATCGTCCACGCGATTTTCAGCCGCTTCGGGCTGGTGCTGCTGCTGATGCTGCTGCAGGTCGGGGTGCTGTGGGGCGTCTTCCGGTGGTTCGGCACCCTGCTGCCCCATTACTTCGGCGGCAGCGTTGCGGTATCGGTCTTCATGGTGGTCTATATCCTCAACAGCCGGATGGACAACAGCGCCAAGATCACATGGATGGTCACCATCGCCATCCTGCCCGTGGTGGGCGTGCCCCTGTTTTTCTACGTCAAGAGCAACTTTGGCCACAACGCCCTTCAGAAGCGAGCGGCCAGCCTCACCGAGGAGGCCCGGGGCTTGCAGCCCCAGCCCCTCGCCGCAGCAGAGGCGCTGGAAGAGGCCGACCCCGGCGCGGCCTCGCTGGCACGATATCTCCACGGCAGGGGCGGCGGCTTCCCGGTCTACCAGAACACGGAGGTGACCTACTTCCCCGGCGGCGAAGCCAAGTTCGCAGAGCTGCTGCGCCAGCTGGAAAAGGCAGAGCGATACATCTTTCTCGAGTACTTCATCATCGACGAGGGCCTCATGTGGGGCAGGATCCTCGAGGTGCTGGCCCGGAAAGCTGCCGAGGGCGTGGACGTCCGGGTCATGTACGACGGCACCTGCGAGTTTTCGACCCTGCCCCGGGACTATCCCCGCCGCCTTGAAAAGCTGGGCATCCAGTGCCGGGTGTTTGCGCCCGTCCAGCCCTTCGTCTCCACCCATTACAACTACCGCGACCACCGGAAGATCCTCGTCATCGACGGGAAGGTGGGCTTTACCGGCGGCGTGAACCTCGCCGATGAGTACATCAACCACATCGAGAAGTATGGCTGCTGGAAGGACGCCGCCGTCATGCTGGAGGGGGAGGGAGTCCGGACGCTGACCATCCTCTTCCTTGAGATGTGGAGCATCCGCCGGGAGTCGGAGTTCGATAAATTCCTCTCCGCGCCGCCCTATTCGGTCCCGGCAAAGGGCTTCGCCGCCCCCTACGGCGACTGTCCGCTGGACGGGGAGCGGGTGGGCGAGATGGTCTACATCGACCTGCTCAACCGCGCCAAGCGCTACATCCATATCATGACGCCCTACCTCATCCTCGACGGCGAGCTGGAAACGGCTCTCAAGTTCGCGGCAGAGCGGGGCGTAGACGTCCACCTCATCCTGCCCCATGTGCCGGATAAAAAATTCGCCTACGCGCTGGCAAAGACCCATTATGCCTCCCTGCTGGACTCGGGGGTCAGGATCAGCGAGTGGCTGCCCGGCTTTGTCCATGCGAAGGTCTTCGTGGTGGACGACTGCGAGGCCGTGGTGGGTACCATCAACCTCGACTACCGCAGCCTCTACCACCATTTTGAGGATGCAGTCTGGATGAAGGACACCGCCTGCATCCCCGCCATCGAGAAGGATTTCCAGAAAACGCTGGAATTCTGCCGCGATGTCGAGCCGACCCGGGAGAGCATCTGGGAGGGCAAGACCCTGCTCCATCTGGCGGGTGTGCTGCTCAAAGTCATCGCGCCGCTGCTGTAAAAAAACCTCTCAGTCAAAGCCTTCGGCTTTGACTGAGAGGTTTCTCTTATCACAAATAATCCTTATCCAGCGAGAAGCCCCGGCCGCTGACCTCGGTGACATGGCTCACGATGAGGAAGCAGGTGGGGTCGATGCTGTGGGCCAGCTTTTCCAGCCGGGGCAGTTCCCGGTTGGACACGATGCTCAGCAGCACCGCGCTTGGTTCGCGGGTGTAGCCGCCCTCGCCATGGAGGATGGTCACGCCGCGGTCCAGCTGGGCGAGGATGGCGGCACAGATGGCGTCGGACTGGCTGCTGACGATCTTCACTTCGGTGCGGCTGGCACCCAGCATCAGCATCTTGTCCATGACGATGGTGTGGATGAGCACCATCACGACGCCGTAGAGCACCTGCTGCACCGGGCTGAACACGGCCTGCATCAGCAGCACCGCGATGTCGAAGGTCAGCATGGTGGCCGACACCGGCAGCTTGAACCACTTGTTGAGCACCAGCGGCGGGATGTCGAGGCCGCCGGTAGATGCGCCGGAGCGGATGACGAGGCCCAGCGCCACGCCGATGCCGAGGCCCGAAAAAACGGTGCAGAGGAAGATGTCCTCCGTCAGCACCCGGCCTGCCAGCAGCCCTTCAAAGAGGCCGAGAAAGGCCGGGCTGAGGACGCTGCTGGCCAGTGTGTTGAGGGCAAAGGCCCGGCCAAGGACCGCCCAGCCCCAGACCAGCATAGCAAGGTTGATGAAGAGCAGCAGACCCGAGATGGGCAGCCCCGTCAGCCGCCCGATGGCCAGCGCGATGCCGGTGGCACCGCCGGTGATGAGGCCCGCAGGCTCGAGGAAGAGGGCCACCGCCAGCGAGTAGAGCGCATTGCCGAAGAGGATGGAGGCCCAGTTCCGGGCCAGCTGTTTCCAGTGCGTATTCTGAATCATATCATTTGCCTCCCGTATCATTCCTTCTATCATACCGGAAACCGGCAAAAAAATCCACGCCCGGCGGCCTGCCGCGGCGTGGATTTTTGTTCATCCGACAGATGAAAGCCCCACCGGCTCAGTCTTCGTCCAGCAGACGCAGACCGGCGGTGTCGGTGACGGGCAGGGAGAAGACGATGGCACCGGCCTTCTTGTCTGCCCCGTCCATGATGGACTTCATGATCTGGTTCTTTTCGCTGGTGCGGGCGACGATGAGCACCAGCTCCTTCTCGTTCACGAGGTCGATGCCCATGAACTTGGCCGCACCCTCCATGCCGGTGCCCTTGGCGTGGATGACGGTGCCGCCGCCGGCCCCTGCGGCGCGGGCCGCATCCATGATGGAGCCGGTGTAGCCCTGATTGGCGATGACGAGAAGCAGGTCGTAACGGGTATCTTTCAAGGTGCTTTCCTCCTTCAGCTCAAGGGTCTGGTGCTCGGTGAGGAACAGCAGGGCGCGCTTGCCGCCGATGCTGCTCACCGGGACGATGAATGCGATGCCGGTGCCCGGCACATCAATGCGCATCTGACGGCGCAGGGCTTTCTGGATGCGGGGCCAGCTGTCCGCCGTAATGACGGCAAAAAGGACGGCCTTTTCGGTCTTTTCCAGCCCGAGGGTGGAAAGCGTCTCCTGAATGGCGGTGCCTGCGCCCACGGTGCGCAGGCTGACATTGACGCCGAAGCTCTGATAAAGCTTTAAAAAGGCGTCTGTCGTGGGGCGGTCGGTGATGGTGACCAGCCAGTAGAGCGTATTCACGGCAAGACCTCCTTACAGCTCGATGATGGCGTCGTCCGGCAGGTCAGCCAGCAGGGCGGCAGTGTCCAGCAGGGGCTGGGCGCTGCGGGCCTTGCGGGTCTTGAGCTGGGCCACAAGGCCCATGAGCTGGACGGTGATGAGGGGGGTCATGGCGACCATGGCCACCACGCCGAACGCGTCGGTGACGATGTTGCCGCCCACAGCGATGCAGGCCCCCTGCGCCAGCGGCAGCAGGAAGGTGGCCGTCATGGGGCCGGAGGCCACGCCGCCGGCGTCGAAGGCGATGGCAGTGTAGAGCTTCGGCACCACAAAAGAGATGCTGATGGCGAAGAGGTAGCCCGGGATGAGGAACCAGAGGATAGAGATGCCGGTCAGCACCCGCACCATCGCAAGGCCCACCGAGAGGGAGACGCCTGCCGAGAGGGCCGCGCCCATGGTCCCGGCGGAGATAGCTCCGTCGGTGACTTCCTCCACCTGCTTGTTGAGGACATAGACCGCAGGCTCGGCCCGGACGATGAAGTAGCCGATGAGCATCCCGATGGGGATGAGGAGCCAGCGGCTGCTCTGGCCGCCCAGCACCTGACCGAGGTAGTTGCCGGCGGGCATGAAACCGATGTTCGCGCCGGTGAGGAAGAGCACGAGGCCGATGTAAGTGTAGACGAGGCCCACCCCGATGCGGCCCAGCGTCCGCCGGTCGATGCGGAGCGCCACCAGCTGGAAGATGCCGAACATCACGATGATGGGCAGCAGGGAGAGGGCGATCTCGTGCAGATAGGTGGGCAGTCCCTCGCCGAACAGCTGCCACAGCTCCACCGAGTCGCCCACTTCGGGGATGACGGGCGGGATGTAGCTGCTCTCGCTGGCGTTGAAGACGATGCCGAGGATGAGGACGGCGAGGATGGGGCCGACGGAGCAGAGGGCCACAAGGCCGAAGCTGTCGTCCGCCGCGTGGCGGTCAGAACGGATGGCCGAGACACCGACGCCCAGAGCCATGATGAAGGGAACGGTCATGGGACCCGTAGTGACGCCGCCGGAGTCAAAGGCTACGGCAAGGAACTCCTTCGGTACGAAGGCGGCCAGAAGGAAGATGGCTGCATAGAAGATCACCAGCAGCCGGGGGAGCGGGATGCTCAGCAGCATACGCAGGAAGGCCATGACGAGGAAGAGGCCCACGCCCACGGCCACCGAGAGGATGAGGGTCATGTTGGGGATGGAGGGCACTTGGTTTGCAAGCACCTGCAGGTCCGGCTCCGAGATGGTGATGAGGAAGCCCAGCAGGAAGCCTACCCCGATGATGAGGAAGATGTTCTGGCTGCGGGTGAGCATGGCGCCGACCCGTTCGCCCATCGGCGTCATGCTCATCTCTGCGCCCAGTGTGAAGAACATGATGCCGACGACGATCATGGCCGCACCCAGCAGAAAGCAGAGCAGGATGCTCGGGGAAACGGGGGCGATGCTGAAACAGAGGATCAGCACGATGGCCGCGATGGGCAGGACGGCCTGAAGCGCCTCCAGCAGCTTTTCCCGGAGCTTGGGGAGGGATGATCTGATAATGGTGTCCACCAGCCTTTCTCACCCGGCAGCAGGGCCGCCGGGCGTTCAAAATGAGAAATGTATCCTTTATAAGTATACAAAAACAGACAAAAGTACGTCAACAGGAGAATGGCTAAGATTGGCAAAGACATATAAATGTTACAAAAAGAAAAGGCTGCTTGACAGGCAGCCTCTCCGTTACGCCTGCGGCGTGCCGAAGCCCGGCCTTGCTGAGCGAAGCGGGACGGAGAGGTTTATGACAAACAGCCTTTTCAATATACAATGTTAGATGCCCTGCTTCGTCAGAACGTCGGAAGTCGGGGTGGAGAACACCGGGATGTCGGAGTAGGGGTCGGGGGCGGTGTCGGCGGGCAGGGACTTCATGTAAGAGTCCATCGACTCGGCCACCTTCTTGGCGATGGCTACGGCTTCGACGACGGTGCGCGCGCCCATGACGGCGTCGCCGCCGGCGAACACGCCCTCACGGGTGGTGCTGCCATCTTCGTTGACGGTGAGCAGGCCGCGCTGGTTGGTCTCGATGCCGGTGGTGGTTTTGACGAGGGTGCTTTCGGAACCCTGACTGACCGAGACGATCACGCCGGTATGGGGGTAGAAGGTCTCGCTGCCCTCCACCTGCGTGAATCTGCCGTCATCGCCCTTTACGGTGTCGCGGCAGATGATGCCGTTCTCCCGGATCTCGACGGGGGCCTTGCAGAAGCGGAAGCCCACGCCCTCGAGCTTTGCGTACCGCACCTCGTGCTCGGAGGCGCTGATGCACTTCTCGTCGCGGCGGGCGTAGCAGGTGACGTGGCGTGCGCCGTTGCGGATGGCGGTGCGGGCACAGTCCATGGCGGAGTTGCCCACGCCGATGACGGCGATGTCGTCGCCCAGCTGGAAGGCCTTGGAGTTGGCGAGGTAGTCGATGCCGAAAGCCACGTTGCCCAGCGTCTCGCCCTTGATGTGCATGGCGTTGGCCTTCCAGAGGCCCGCGCCGATGAAGACGCTCTTGTAGCCGTCCCGGAACAGGTCGTCAATGGTGATGGTCTTGCCGATGGCGGTGTTGGGGCGGACATGGATGCCCTTCAGCTCGAGATGACGGTACTGGAAATCGTCCAGCACGCTGTCGGGCAGGCGGTAGTTGGGGATGCCGTACCGCATGACGCCGCCGATCTTGTCCCGGGCGTCGAAGATGGTGATGTCATAGCCCCAGCGCGCCAGCAGGACGGCGACGGTCAGGCCCGCAGGCCCCGAGCCGACCACAGCGGCCTTCATCCCGTTCTTGGGGGCGGGGCCGGAGGTCATCTTGTTGGCGTAGGTGGTGGAGATGTAGTCCTCGATGATGGAGAAGTGGACGGGGTCGTGGCTGGGCATCCGGTTGCGGACGCAGTGGCCCTCGCACTGGTTCTCATGGTTGCACACGAGGCTGCACACAGTGGTCAGGGGGTTGTTTTCGAAGAGCATCCTGCCGGCGTCGTCCAGATGATTGTCCTTGAGCAGACGGATGACCTCGGGGATGTTGGTGTGGATGGGGCAGCCCTGCTGGCACAGCGGCTTTTTGCAGCCGAGGCAGCGGTTGGCTTCGTCCAGAACGTGAAGTGCCATGGTTCCTCCTTGTGCCTGTTGTGCAGGCGGTGTGTTGTATCCAAGCTTCTTTACTATAATACACCGAAACCGCCTCGGCATACAAGTGCCGAAATGACAAATTTTGCAGAAAAATTTCTGTCATTACGTCAAAAAGATATTTTTTTGACGAAGTAAGCTGCCCATCGCCTCGGGCGAGACACGGCAGAGCGCGCCGAAATCGGCGGCGGCAAGCTGAGCTTCGGCCATCCGGGCGCAGGCCTCGCCGGACTCCCGCAGGCGGGCCAGCGAGTGGGAGGCGGGGAGGGAGCAACCCTTTAAAAAAGGAAGTGCGTCCTTCCGTCCGCCCAGCAGGTGGAGATAGGGCGGAAGAGAAGGGAAGCTGTCGGCGGCGTAGCCCAGCGCGGCGTCCATGGCGAGGCGGCGCATCCGCGCCCGGGGATAGCGGACGGTGGTGAGGGCGTTCAGAAGGCCGTCGTAGGTGGTGCTGGCCCGGACGGCGGCTTCCAAGCGGTACTCCAACCCCTCGGAGATGCCGCGCACCTGCCCGAAGGGCGTCTCGCCCCGGCAGGCAGACCGGAGAAGGGCCAGCTCGCACCGCCCGGCGGCGGAAAAGTCGGTGTACTGCCCGGCGGCGTGAGCCTCCCGGTAGAGGGGGAAGACCGCCTCGGGCACATAGGGTGCGATGGCCTCCGCTCCCCCCTCAGCCCAGAGGCGGCGGAGGGCGCTGGCACTGGCGAAGGAGCCGTGGGCGGCGTGGAGGGCCTCGCCATGGTCCGCGCCCTGCCGGGGCAGGGGATGGGCCTCCATCTGAGGCGCAAGACAGCGGATGGCCCGGCAGTACTCGACGGCGAGGTTGTTGTTGGGCTTGTCGAGGAGGGCGGCCACCCGCCCGTCGGGAGCAAGCTGAGCCGCTGCGGCCTGCCGCGCGGCGGCGAAGCTCTTCGCCCCGCCGGAGAGCTGGGCTTTGAGGGCGGCGCGGTAGGCGTCGCTGTCCAGAAGGGCGGCGGCCTCCATCAGGAGGGCAGCGTCGGGGGTCTCGGCCCCGAAGACCAGCCCATCGCACCCGGCAGCGGACAGCAGGGCTACGCCCGCCCGGGCGAAGGCCTCCGCCCCTGCGCAGGCGCAGGGGGCAGGCAGGGCGAACACAAGGTCGGCTCCGCAGGTGAGCGCGGCCCGGGTGCGGACGGCCTCGGGCAGGAGGGGCAGTGCGCCCCGCTGCACAAGAGAGCAGCTCATGGCGACGGCGATGTGCTCTGCGCCCAGCAGCTTTGCCTGAGCCAGCTGCCACGCGTGGCCGTTGTGGAAGGGGTCGTATTCGGCGATGATACCGGCAAATTTCATGGCGTGACCTCAAAAGTTTGTGAAATATCTGTCATACTGCATGGAGAAACGGGCCTGAAGAACGGGATTCTGGGCAGGATGTACAAAAAGCCCGGAGACATTGTGGCAGGCTTTGCCGCCATTGCGGCTTGAAAACCGGCTGACCCTATTATATAATAATTCTAGGAATCTGTAAAATTCTGCCCTTTCGGGGGCGGACAAAAACATATCTGGAGGAAACAAGAAGATGAAAATTCTGGTTATCAACTGTGGCTCTTCTTCCCTGAAATATCAGCTCATCGATATGGACGGTGAGAAAGTGCTGTGCAAGGGCCTGTGCGAGCGCATCGGCATGGAGAGCAGCATGATCACCCATGAGGCCAACGGCCACAAGGCTACCACGCCCGCCATCTTCCCCACCCACACCGAGGCTTTTGCTGAGGTCGTGAAGAAGATGACCACCGGCGAGGGCAAGTGCATCGACGATGTCAGCGAGATCAGCGCCATCGGCCACCGCGTCGTCCACGGCGGCGAGAAGTTCAAGGCAAGCTGCCTGATCACCGACGAGGTCGTCAACACCATCCGCGAGCTCAGCCCTCTGGCTCCTCTGCACAACCCCGCAGGCATCCTCGGCATCGAGGCAGCCCGCAAGGTGTTCGGCAACGTCCCGATGGTCGCTGTCTTCGACACCGCTTTCCACAGCACCATGCCCCCGAAGGCTTATATGTACGCCATCCCCTACGAGTACTATGAGAAGTACGGCGTCCGCCGCTACGGCTTCCACGGCACCAGCCACAAGTACGTCGCGCACAAGGCTGCTGAGTATCTGGAGGAGCCGATCGAGCGTCTGAAGCTCATCACCTGCCATCTGGGCAACGGCTCTTCCATCGCCGCTGTCGATCAGGGCAAGGTCGTGGATACCTCCATGGGCATGACCCCGCTGGCCGGCCTGATGATGGGCACCCGCTGCGGCGACCTCGATCCCTCTGTGGTCAACTACCTGAAGTACACCCTGAACATCACCGGCCACGAGCTGGACGAGATCCTGAATAAGAAGTCCGGCCTGCTGGGTATCTCCGGTGTTTCCAGCGACAAGCGCGACGTCGAGGAGGCTGCTCTCCACGGCAACAAGCGCGCTCAGCTGGCTTCTGATATGCTGAACTACCAGATCAAGAAGGTCGTCGGCAGCTACATCGCCGCTATGGGCGGTGTGGACGCGATCGTCTTCACCGGTGGCATCGGCGAGCACGACGAGATCGCCCGTGCAAAGGTCTGCCACCACATGGATTGGCTGGGCATCCGCATCGATACCGAAAAGAACGAGCATCCCGTGGGCGATGTCTGCGACATCACCGCATGGGGCGCCAAGGTCCGCACTCTGGTCATCGCCACCGACGAGGAGCTGATGATCGCCCGCGACACCAAGGAAGTCATCGAGAAGTAATTTCCGCCTGTAATATTACAGTGCGCTAAGGCCGCACCGCTCCCGCAAAGGGGTGGTGCGGCCTTTTTGTGGTTTTGCACGAGTAAAATCCGTCTTATTATGCTGAATGCACAAAAAAGGGGACGAGGGTGTGTTTTTTGGTTGACAAATCAAAAAAAGAACGGTACAATAGGAGAGTCCTCAGTCCGAGGACGTTTACTCATTCAAGCCCCTGGTAAGCTTACGATCAGCGCTATGGTCCCTAAAAACCAAAGGTATGGTTACAATCCTTCCGTGGGCAAGAACTAAACAAAGAGGAGATACTACTATGTTCGAAGACAAGACTTTAGTTTGCAAGGACTGCGGCAAGGAGTTTGTTTGGACTGCTGGTGAGCAGGAGTTCTATGCATCCCGTGGCTTTGAGAACCAGCCCCAGCGCTGCAAGCCCTGCCGTGATGCCCGCAAGAACGGCGGCGCACGCAGCAACGGCGGCGAGCGTCAGATGTTCGACGCTACCTGCGCAGCTTGCGGCAAGGCTTGCAAGGTTCCCTTCCAGCCCCGTGAGGACCGTCCGGTCTACTGCTCTGACTGCTTCGCTCGCATGAAGCAGAACTAAGCGCTGATTCTATAATCTGAAGCTTAACGGCCCCCGCACTGTGCGCAGTGCGGGGGCTTTTGCTTTCTCTGGGGAGGAAAAGTGCTATTGCGCGCCTGAGGCGCGGGGGTAGAGCGCGGTTACGCGGGGTTAAGTTCTCTTTTGCGTGCCAAAAGAGAACCAGAAAAGCACCCGCTACTTTCGAGGCGCGGGAGGCACGAGAAAGGGGCTGCTCGCCCCTTTCAGACCCCAAAGGAGAGGTCGAAACGGAAAAAAGCTAGCCGCTGCGCTAAACGCTTTTTTCTCGTTTCTCCGATTTGCTGCTTCGCAGCTGGTGTTACCTCTCTGCTGACGGTAATGTCCAGCAGAAGCATGAAATCTTCGGCGGAGCCGTAAATGGGAGAAGCACAAAAAAATGCGCAACAGCGACGACCGCCGCCTGCGGCGGATACAGGGAGGAGCTGTTGGGGCCGCGG
>NZ_JAJEQL010000034.1:0-21252 GCF_020687345.1 Faecalibacterium butyricigenerans | reverse complement strand
GTAGGGAGGGGGGAGTCGAAACACCCCTCCCTGCCTCTGGCCCGCGCGGAGCGCAAGCCACTTGACCGAAAGAAAAACATCCCCCGCGCCACCAGCGCGAGAACCATTTCTGGTTCTCTTTTGGCACGCAAAAGAGAACATTAGCCTTAATGCAAAAGCGCTCTGCCCCGCGCCACCAGCGCGCGAACTCACCTGACAGAAAACTCAGCTTTACCGTTTCACCGCTGGCGCAGCGGAACCATACATCGCCGCACCAGCGGTGATGAGCACATCCGGCTCAATGCGCAGCCCGGTGCGGCGGTTCTTCTGGGCCTCCACGAGGAAGAGCCACGGTGCGGCGTCGGGCCGGTTCTTTACGAAAGCCAGCCGCTTCGGCTCGAGACGGTGCGCCCGCAGCACCGCCAGCACCTCGGCCAGCCGCTCGGGCCGGTGGCAGAGCGCAAGCCTGCCGCCGTCCTTCAGCAGACGGAAGCCGCAGGCGCAGACGTCCTCGAGGGTGCAGTCCGTCTCGTGGCGGGCCGTGGCCCGGCCTGCCTTGGCGCTCTGGGGCCCGGCGGCAAAATAGGGCGGGTTGCAGGCGCAGACGTCGAACTGCCCCTCTCCCTCCCGGAAAGAGCGCAGGTCGGCGAGGTGCGGCGTGATGTGGCCGATGCCCTGCTCTGCGACGGCCTGCTGCAAGAGCGCACTGGCCTCGGGCTGCAGCTCGACGGCGGCGCAGGGGCCGCGATGCCCCCGGTCGTGCCACTCGAGGCTGACGATGCCGCAGCCCGAACACAGGTCTGCCGCCGTCTGGCTGCACTTTGGCTCACAGAAGCGGGCCAGCAAAAGCGCATCTGAGCCGAACCGGTGGACGGCAGAGCAGTATACTTCTGTTTTATTATACAAAATCTCGGTGGAATGTTCCATATGCCCGGCTGAAATCCTCCGACAAAATATTCTGTCCCAAAAGATGAAAAATTTATGCAACAAAGAAAAGCAGCAGACCCGTACAACAGGTCTGCTGCTTTTGATGCGTTATTCGCGCGGCTGTCTGCTAAAAATTATTCAGCAGTGATAGCGCCGGTGGGGCAAGCGCCCTCGCAAGCACCGCAATCGATGCAAGCGTCTGCGTTCACGACTGCAACGCCATTCTCAACAGCAACTGCACCAACGGGGCAAGCGCCCTCGCAAGCGCCGCAGCCAACACATGCGTCAGAAACCTTGTGTGCCATAATAGAACTCTCCTTTATCTCCCCGTGCTCAGTATTTATGAAGAAACCTGCCTCTGCACGGCTCTGGCAGACCCCTCGGAAATCATATCCTTGACTGCATTCTAGCAAAGCCGTTTCAAAAAGGCAAGACTAACCGCACCCGCCCAAAAGCAAATCTTTGTTTTTTGTTGGGTTGCACAAAAGCATGGGCTAACTTTTGGAGAAATTTGAAGAGGATATTTGGCGAAAATCACGAAGTGTAGTTAGTTTTAACAGACTAACTTCTCAAAGACTCTGCCAGCACTGCCCTCTTATTTCTTTTCTTTTCGGCCGCAGCCGGGGCAGGACGGCGCGCCGTCGGCGCTGGCCGCAGCCACCACGGGGGCGGGGTCGCGCACGCCGGAATAATCGTCGTCCGGGTCGGGGCGGCGGGGGGCGCGCTTGCCGCCGGAGACATACTCACAGACGCTCACCTTGTAGTACCGGGGCGCGAAAGCCTCGGTGCCGCAGCGCACCCGCAGGTAGCCGGAGATGGGGTTGACCTCCAGCACGGTGCCGAGGCCGTCCGGGGTGCGGACAGTGCTGCCCACCATGGGCATGATGCTGTTCAGGTACTCGTAGGCGTTCTCCTCGTAGGCCAGACAGCACATCAGACGGCCGCAGGCGCCGCTGATCTTGGTGGGGTTGAGGGAGAGGCCCTGCTCCTTCGCCATCTTGATGGAGACGGGCTGGAAATCCTTCAAAAAGCGGCTGCAGCAGAAGGGCTGGCCGCAGATGCCGAGGCCGCCGATCATCTTGCTCTCGTCGCGCACGCCGATCTGGCGCAGCTCGATGCGGGTGTGGAAGATGCCGGCCAGATCCTTGACCAGCTCGCGGAAGTCCACGCGGCCGTCGGCGGTGAAATAGAACATGATCTTGGAGCGGTCGAGGGTGTATTCGGCCTCCACCAGCTTCATTTCCAGCCCATGGCGGGCGATGCACTCCTGACAGGTGCGGTAGGCGCGCTTCTCGTCCTCCCGATTCTGGCGCATCCGGCGGACATCCACGCTGTCGGCCATCCGGGTAATGGGCTTGAGGGCCTTGGGCACGGCGGAGTCGGCGATCTCCTTCACGCCCTGCACCACCTCGCCGCACTCTACGCCCCGGGCCGTCTCGACGATGACGTAATCGCCGGTCTGGATGGGGGTGTCTGCGGGGTCAAAATAATAGGTCTTGCCGTTGTCCTTGAAACGGACGGATATAACTTTTTTCATAGCATTCCTCTTTGGGGTCGTATCTGACACGGATAAGCCCGGAAAAATGGGCTGTCAGCAGTCTGTATTTTCGCTCCACAGCCCGCTTTGGACGGGACTGTGGCTGAAATTGCGATAAAATTCCATTCTGCATTCTAGTATAACATAATCCGGCCCGCATTTCCACGAAATAGAGCAAGAAAACAGCCGGAAATCTTCCCAGCAGCCTCCGGGACGAAGGTAGATTAAGGAAAGTTTTGTTAAAGATTGGCTTTGCCACTATTGCAAGAGGGGCGGCCTCGTGTATAATAGGAATGATAAGAAGAATTCAGGGGACTGCCGTGTCTGCGGCCGGTCCCTTGCCGCGAGGCTGCGGCATAGAAAAGAGAAATGGATAGGAAATCATGGAAAAATTCAGCGTCAAAAAGCCATTCACCATCCTTGTCGCGGTCATTATGGTCCTGCTGCTGGGCTTCGTGTCCATCACGAGCTTGCAGACGAACCTTCTGCCCGACATCAGCACGCCCTACCTCATGGTGGTCACAGTCTACCCGGGCGCCAGCCCCGAGCGCGTGGAGTCGGAAGTCTCCGACGTGATGGAAAACGCGCTGGGCACTGTGTCCGGCGTCGAGAACATCACCGCGACCTCGGCGGAGAACTACAGCCTCCTGCTCATGAAGTTTGCCGAGGGCACCGACATGAACAGTGCGATGGTCAAGACCTCGAATAAGGTGGACCAGACCGCGTCCAGCCTGCCCAGCACCTGCCTGACCCCATCCATCATCGAGTACAGCCTGAACATGAACGCTTTTATGACGGTGGCAGTCAGCCGGGAGGGCAGCGACGTCTACGACCTGTCGGACTTTGTGAATAACACCCTCTCGCCCTATGTGGGCCGTACCAACGGCGTTTCCAGCGTTTCGGCCAACGGCCTCATCGAGAAGATGGTGCAGGTGCAGCTGAATCAGGACAAGATCGACGCGATCAACACCCGCCTGCTGGAACTCATCGACACCCAGCTGGCCGACGCCCGCGCCCAGCTCGATGACGCCGAGGCCCAGATCGCCGCGGGCCGTGCCGAGTACGAACGGCAGCTGAAAAACTTCGGCAACACGGTCTCCGACACCGTCATGGCCCAGATGGGCACCGAGGTGGCCGACGCCGTCACCGTCGTGCGCGATCAGGCGGAGGCCCTGCTCAACAGCGTCAACCAGCTCATCGGCGTGGTCAATGAGCCGGAGATCCAGCAGGCCCTCATCGATGTCCGTGACGGCCTGCAGCGGGTCGTGGACCAGTTCAACCAGACCGGTATGCGGGACATCGACTCCCTCATCGAGATCGTGGGCGAGCTGCGCGACATTACCGATAAGCTTACCGCAGCTCTGCAGGAGCTGCAGGGCCGTCTTGGCACCAGCGACGGCAGCGTCTCCGACCTTGCCGACGAGCTGGAGGTGTCCAGCAGCCTGAGCACCATCTACAATACGCTGGATCAGGTCATCAAGGCCATGGACAATGTGCCCGGTCTGATGAACCAGTTCTCGGTCGCTCTGGGTACCTATTCCAGCCAGCAGCTCAGCGCCTATATGCAGTTCACCGAGGCCCGGGAGAAGCTGAAGGACTATGAGAACCAGCTGGAAGATGCAAAGCGGCTCTACGAGGACACCAAGGAAAAGGCCTTGGCCAGCGCCGATGTGGCAAAGCAGCTGGACATCAAGACCCTCGCCCAGCTCATCTACGCTCAGAACTTCTCGATGCCTGCCGGTTACGTCGCCGACAAGAACGGCCAGTCGTGGCTGCTGAAGGTCGGTGAGGAGTACGACAGCGTCTCGGACATCGAGGGCGCTCTTCTGCTCCACGTCGAGGGCTTCGGCGATGTCCGCCTCTCCGATGTGGCCGATGTGGCCGTCATCGACAACTCTGAGGCCAGCTACACCCGCCTGAACGGCGAGCGGGCCGTGGTGCTGAAAATCTTCCGCAACGCCACCTCCAGCGCCAGCAGCGTCTCGGACGGCTGCCTGAACGCCTTCAAGGAGATGCAGGCCCAGTATCCCGACCTGCACGTCGTCGTCCTGTCCAATCAGGGCAACTACATCACCATCATCGTCAACAGCATCATCAGCAGTATGCTGGTGGGCGCTGCGCTGGCCATCATCGTGCTGGCCATCTTCCTCAAGGACATCAAGCCCACCCTCGTGGTCGGCGTCAGTATCCCGCTGTCCGTCCTGTTCGCCGTCGTGCTGATGTACTTCACCGGCCTCGACATGAACATCATGACGCTGGCGGGCCTGTCGCTGGGCGTCGGTATGCTGGTGGACAACTCGGTGGTCGTCATCGAGAACATCTACCGTCTGCGCAGCCGGGGCGTGCCGGCGGCCCGCGCCGCCGTACAGGGCGCCCGTCAGGTGAGTATGTCGGTGGTGGCTTCCACCCTCACCTCGGTCTGCGTCTTCCTGCCTGTGGTGTTCTCCTCCGGCACGGTGCGCAGCCTGCTGGAACCCATGTCCTTGTGCATCGGCTACTGCCTGATGGCCTCCCTCATCGTGGCCGTCACGGTCGTGCCTGCTGCTGCCTCTACAGTTCTGAAAAAGGCCGAGCCGAAGCGGCTGGTCTGGTTCGAGAAGATCCAGGACAAATATGCCCACAGCCTCGAGTGGTGCTTACAGCACCGCGCCCTGCCGCTGGTGGCGGCGGTCGTGCTGCTGGCCTTCTGCGGCTGGAAGGTCTTCTCCATGGGCGTCGTCCTCCTGCCGGAGATTTCCAGCAATGAGGCCACCATCGCCCTCTCCACCGACGACGATCTGACCAAGGAAGAGTCCTACGGCGTGGCCGGACAGGTCGTGGAGGCCGTCATGGCCGTGGACGGCGTGGAAGAGGTGGGCGTCACCACTGACACCACCGTGGCCGGCATCGACATCGGCCAGCTGGGCCTGCCCAGCGCCATCACCGACCTGCTGAGCGCCGCCAACAGCTACGGCAGCTATCAGTTCAACGTCATGCTGGACGAGTCTCTCTCCTCCACCCAGATCGCCGCCGCGGAGCAGGCCCTGAACGATGCGGTGGCCAGCGTCGAAAAGTGCACCGGCACCGTCGAGATCAGCGGAATGCAGGATCTCACCAGCCAGCTCAGCAGCGGCCTCTCCGTCAAGATCTATGGCCCCGACGCCGAGACAATCACCGCACTGAGCGACAAGGTCGTCCAGATGGTCAACGACACCGAGGGCTTCGCCAACGCGGGCACCGGCCTCGGTCAGGGCGATGCGACCATCAATCTGGACATCGACCGTGACAAGGTCCGCGCCTACGGCCTGACCGTCGCGCAGGTCTATCAGCAGATCGCCGCCAAGCTCACCACCACCACCACGGCGGAGACCCCCGTCACCGTGGACGGCTCCACCATGAAGGTCCAGATCAGTGACAACCTTGACCCTGTGACCAAGGAAAACATGATGGACATCACCTTTACCACCAGCGTGATGGACGCCACCGGCACCACCACCACCGGCACCTGCACGCTGGGCGACATCGCCAGCTGGTCCACCGGCACCGCCCCCGACTCCATCACCAGCGAGAACCAGACCCGCTACATCACGGTGTCTGCCGACACGCTGGACGGCTACAACACCACCGTCCAGTCCCGCGTGCTCCAGAAGAAACTGGACGCCTTCGCCCTCTCCGACGAGATGCCCGAGGGCTGCTCCTTCTCGCTGGGCGGCGAGTCCTCCACCGTCAACCTGATGGTCGAGGAGATGGTGCAGTGGATGGCGCTGGCCCTCCCCTTCGTCTATCTGGTCATGGTGGCGCAGTTCCAGAGCCTGCTGTCCCCCTTCATCGTCCTGTTCACGGTGCCGCTGGCCTTCACCGGCGGCCTGCTGGGTATGCTGCTCACCGGCCAGCAGCTGACCATGATCTCTCTGATGGGCTTCATCGTCCTGATGGGCACCGTCGTCAACAACGGCATCGTCTTCGTAGACTACGCCAACCAGCTGCGTCTGGGCGGCATGGAGCGCCGTGCGGCCCTCGTTGCCACCGGCAAGACCCGTATGCGCCCTATCCTGATGACGACGCTGACGACGGTTCTGGCAATGCTGCAGATGGTGTTCAGCAACGACATGGCGAGCCAGCTCATGAGCGGCATGGCCATCGTCATCATCTGCGGCCTGAGCTATGCCACCCTGATGACCCTGTACATCGTGCCCATCCTCTACGACATCCTCTTCAAGAAGCCGCCGCTGGTGGTCGATGTGGGTGACGACGGGATGGACGACATCCCCGACGATGCCGCCGAGTATATCGCGCAGGCGAATGCTGGCAAGGCACAGACGGAGGCATGACTTCATATCGTTGTGCGAAAGAGACTGCCGTGATGCGGCGGTCTCTTTTTTTTTGTGGTGGGGCGAAAGCCTCTCCCTTTGGGAGAGGTGTCTCCGAAGGGGACGGAGAGGGCAAGCCCGGCACGACAGAGCCGTTATGCTGCGATAAGCTGGCCCTTTGTCAGAGAAAAATGAGTGCAGGGGCTGGTGTCCCCGGATAGCGGCCTTGCCCTCTCAGGCGCTGACGCGCCAGCTCTCCCAAAGGGAGAGCCTTTTTGGGCGGAAACTGTCTGTCGTCCTCGTACAATATGCCCAAAAAATCTCTCGAAAATTTGGAAGTTGAATCTAAAAGCAATCGCACACAAGGTGCGAAAACTGTGCTATAATCATAATTATGGACAAGGCTGGGGCGGAGCTGCCCCGGGCCAGAAAATAACAACAAGGAGGCGAGCCTTATGGCACAGTTTCGCTCCAAGCCTTTCGGTGTGACCAAAAACGGCGATAAGGTGGATGAGTACATCATCTCCAATCCCGGCGGACTTGAGATCAGTGTGCTGAACTACGGCTGTGTGATCAAAAATCTTTTCGTCCCCACCAAGACGGGCCTTGTGGATGTGGTCGTCGGGCACGACACCCTCGCCGACTATGAGGCAGATTTCAACTCGTCCGGCAGCACCTGCTGCGGTGCGTTCGTGGGCCGGTACGCCAACCGCATCGAGAACGCGGAATTTGCCCTCGGCGGCAAGACCTACAAGCTGGAAGCCAACAACGGCAGAAATCACCTGCACGGCACCTTCCCCCGGAAGATCTACGATGTGAAGATGTTCGGCGACACGCTCCTGATGGAGACCGAAAGCCCGGCGGGCGAGGATGGTTTCCCGGGGAATCTGAAGGTCAGCGTGCGGTACATCCTCACCCCGGACAACACTCTGCGGATGGACTACCGTGTCTCCAGCGATGCGGATACCATCATCAACCTGACGAATCACACCTATTTCAACCTCGACGGCGGCGGCAATGTGCTGGGCCAGAAGCTCCGCATCTATGCCTCCAACTACCTCGAGGGCAACAACGAGACCTGCCCCACGGGCCGCATCCTGCCTGTGGCCGGCACGCCGATGGATTTCCGCGCAGGCAAGCCGCTGGGCCGCGACCTCGACACCGGGTTCTATCAGACCACCATGGCGGGCGGCGGCTTCGACCACTGCTATGTCCTTGACCGGCCCCGGGGCGCGAGCCAGAGCCTCTGCGCGTGGGCGTCCAGCGACAAGACCGGCATCAGCATGAAGATGTACACCACCCAGCCGGGCATCCAGCTCTACACCGGCAACTTCCTGCAGAACTGCCCCTCCCCCGGCAAGGGCGGCGTCCCGATGGAAAAATACGGCGGCTTCGCCCTCGAGACCCAGCACTTCCCCTGCAGCCCCTCCCACCCGGAGTTCCCCTCCACGGTGCTGCGGGCGGGCAAGGTCTTCCGCGTCAACACCACCCTCCGCTTCTTCACCGGCCGTCAGTGCGGCCGTCTCTAAGCAAATATCAGCCGCAGCAAAGGGCAGCTCCTTTTATGGAACTGCCTTTTGCTGTTTTTTGCGTCTCCTCTCCATGCATCCCGGGACAAAAATCGTTGCAGTTCATCAGACGAGAGGAAAAGATGCAACAAGAATACATCTTCATAAAAGAGCCGGTACTTGATTCTCGGCGCAAAAAGCGGTATCCTTTAGACAGACGGGACGCAGAGGCCCCGCGCAGAGCAACATTTGTGATAAAAGAGGTATAGGACATGGCTATTTTGGTTTCCGGCGGCGCAGGCTACATCGGCAGCCACACCTGCATCGAGCTTCTGAATGCAGGCTACGATGTCGTTGTGGCGGACAATTACTATAACGCATCCCCCGTGGTCCTCGACCGGGTCAAGCAGATCACCGGCAAGGATTTCCGCTTCTATCAGGCCGACATGACCAAGCACGAGGATGTGGAGAAGATCTTCGCCGAGTGCCCCGACATCACGGCCGTCATCCAGTTCGCAGCCTATAAGGCTGTGGGCGAGAGCGTCTCCAAGCCCATCGAATACTACTACAACAACCTCAACTGCACGCTGGTCATTCTGGACGTGATGCGTCGGCACAACTGCCACAACTTCGTGTTCAGCTCTTCTGCCACCGTCTACGGTGATCCCGCCAGCGTGCCCATCACCGAGGACTTCCCGGTCGGCGCCACCACCAACCCCTACGGCACCACCAAGGCGATGACTGAGCGCATCCTCACCGATGTCTGCAAGGCCGACCCCACCCTGAACGTGGCTCTGCTGCGCTACTTCAACCCCATCGGTGCCCACAAGTCCGGCCTCATCGGCGAGGACCCCAACGGCATCCCCAACAACCTCATGCCCTACATCGCCAAGGTGGCCGTCGGCAAGCTGGAGAAGGTCCATGTCTTCGGCAACGACTACCCCACCCCCGACGGCACCGGCGTCCGCGACTACATCCATGTCGTTGACCTCGCCCGCGGCCATGTCTGCGCCATCAAGAAGCTGGAGACGAACTGCGGCCTCTTCATCTGCAACCTCGGCACTGGCAAGGGCTACAGCGTGCTGGACGTCATCCACGCATTCGAGAAGGCCTGCGGCAAGACCATCCCCTACGTCATCGAGGCCCGCCGCCCCGGCGACATCGCAGAGTGCTACGCCGACCCCACCAAGGCCAAGAACGAGCTGGGCTGGGTGGCCGAGTACGGCATCGAGGAGATGTGCGCCGACAGCTGGAACTGGCAGAAGAAGAACCCTGACGGCTACCACACCGCAAACTGAATAAAAAACGATAAGAGCCTGTACGGCGGGAGCTTCCCGGGTACAGGCTCTTATTTTTTGCACTTTTTCTGATATTCGAGGAAGGCGACATTATTTTTTTCAGAGAGCAGTTCAGAACAGCCCCGTTTCTCTTGACAACGCCGGAAAGTTAGCCTATATTACTATTGTTAATGCAAACTAACAAACAAACGCGCTCGAGAGGAGCATTCCATATGACGTTGAAAGATTTGAACATCGGCGAGACCGCCGTGGTCGGGACCGTGGGCGGCGAAGGCGCTCTGCGGCAGCATTTTCTGGATATGGGGCTGATCCCCGGTGAGAAAGTCACGCTGGTCAAATTTGCCCCGATGGGCGACCCGATGGAGCTGAGCATCCACGGCTATGAGCTGACCCTCCGGCTGGACGATGCCGCCCGCATCGGGGTCACTCTGGCCAAAGCCCCGGCGGCAAAAAAGGCGGAGGCAGAAAGTGAAAAGCCGGTGGAGCACCCGGGCCTCGGCGAAGGCGGACGCTACCACACCAAAAAGGGCGAGAACCCTCTGCCCGACGGCACGACCCTTACCTTTGCACTGGCGGGCAACCAGAACTGCGGCAAGACGACCCTCTTCAACCAGCTCACCGGCTCCAACCAGCACGTCGGCAATTTCCCGGGCGTGACGGTGGACCGCAAGAGCGGTGCGATCCGGAACAACCCGGATACGGAGGTCACAGACCTGCCCGGCATCTACTCCATGTCGCCCTATACCAGCGAGGAGATCGTGACCCGGCAGTTCATCATCGGTGAGAAGCCCACGGGCATCATCAATATCGTGGACGCCACCAATATCGAGCGGAATCTGTATCTCACCATGCAGCTCATGGAGCTGGATACGCCGATGGTGCTGGCGCTGAACATGATGGACGAGATGCGCGGCAACGGTGGCACCGTCCGCATCAATAAGATGGAGGCCATGCTGGGCATCCCGGTCGTGCCCATCTCTGCGGCAAAGAACGAGGGCGTGGACGAGCTGGTGGATCACGCGCTCCACGTCGCAAAGTATCAGGAGCGGCCGGGCCGGATGGATTTCTGCGGCGAGGAGGATCACGGCGGCGCAGTCCACCGCTGCATCCACGGCATCATCCACCTGATCGAGGATCACGCCAAAGCCGCAGGCATCCCGGTGCGCTTTGCGGCCACAAAGCTCGTGGAGGGCGACCAGCGCATCGAAGCGGCCCTGAAGCTCGACCAGAACGAAAAAGAGATGATCGAGCACATCATCGTCCAGATGGAGCAGGAGCGGGGTCTGGACCGCGCCGCCGCCATCGCAGATATGCGGTTCCACTTCATCCACCAGCTGGTGGAGCAGACCGTCGTGAAGCCCCGCCAGAGCAAGGAGCAGCTCCGCTCGGCCCGGATCGACCAGTTCCTCACGGGCCGCTATACCGCTATCCCGACCTTTGTGGGCATCATGGCGCTGGTGTTCTACCTCACCTTCGGCGTCATTGGTCTGGCGCTCCAGAACCTGCTGGAAGCGGGCATTGATGCCTTGACCGTTGCGATGGACTCCACCCTCACGGCGTGGAACGTCAACGCAGCCGTCCACTCGCTGGTCATCGACGGTATCTTCACCGGTGTGGGCAGTGTGTTGAGCTTCCTGCCCATCATCGTGACCCTGTTCTTCTTCCTCTCTCTGCTGGAGGATACCGGATACATGGCCCGCGTGGCATTCGTGATGGATAAGCTTCTCCGGCGCATCGGCCTCTCGGGGCGCAGCATCGTGCCGATGCTCATCGGCTTCGGCTGCACCGTCCCCGGCGTTATGGCCAGCCGCACCCTGCCCTCGGAGCGCGACCGCAAAATGACCATCCTGCTCACCCCCTTTATGAGCTGCTCGGCCAAGCTGCCCATCTACAGCCTGTTCGCGGCGGCCTTCTTCCCGGAGCACGCGGCTCTGGTGATGGTAAGCCTCTATTTCCTCGGCATTGCGGTGGGCATCCTGATGGCCATCCTGCTGAAGGGCACCGTCTTTAAGGGCGAGGCCGTCCCCTTTGTGATGGAGCTGCCCAACTACCGCCTGCCCGGCCTCAAGAATGTGGTCCAGCTGCTCTGGGAAAAGGCCCGTGATTTCCTCCAGCGCGCCTTTACGGTCATCTTTGCGGCGACCATCATCATCTGGTTCCTGCAGAGCTTCGACCTGCGGCTCAGCCTCACCGCTGACCCGCAGCAGAGCATCCTTGCGTGGCTGGCCAGCGGCATCGCACCGCTGTTTGCGCCGCTGGGCTTTGCCGACTGGCGGGTGTCCACGGCTCTTATCACCGGCTTCATGGCCAAGGAGAGCGTCGTTTCGACCCTCACCATCCTCTATGGCTCCTCTGCGGCCTTTGCCGCCGCGCTGTCCCCGGCGGCGGCTGCACCCCTGCTGGTGTTCTGCCTGCTCTATACGCCCTGCATCGCGGCGGTGGCCTCGGTCAAGCGGGAGCTGGGCGGCAAGTGGGCGCTTATCATGGTGGCAAATCAGTGCATCGTAGCATGGCTGGCGGCCTTCGGCACGCGGCTCATCATGATGCTGTAAAGAAAACGGAAACAGGGAGCGGCCTTGCGCGGGCCGCTCCTTTTTTCTTGACATTCCGGCGGCGCTGTGCTATCATCACTTCAAATTTGAATGATACAATTTTGAATCACAAGGAGGTACCCCATGAACACCCCGGGCATCGAATTCGGGCGAAAGACCGCAGCAGCTTACGCTGCCCTCTGCAAACCCCTGTGCCAGAAGCTGCACCTGACCCAGACGGCCTTTGACATCCTGATGTTCCTCGCCAATAACCCCGGCTACCAGACCGCCAGCGACGTGGTGGAGATGCGGAAGCTGAAGGCTAACCTCGTCTCGGTGAACGTAGACCGTCTGGTGCAGGAGGGCTATCTTGTCCGCGAGGCCGACCCTGCTGACCGCCGCCGCACCCTGCTGCGCTGCACCGAAAAGGCACAGCCCATCATTGTGCGGGGCCGCGCTTTGCAGGAGGAGTTCGGCCAGAAGCTGCTCGAGAATACCACCGAGGCCCAGCGGAAAGCCTTCTGCGAGACGATGGACATTATGAACAAAAATCTGGATGCAATTTTGGAGAGAGATACATGAGCATTTTATCCTCGGCGTGGTGGTCATGGGCTTCAACGCCCTTGCCGGGTAAAAAAGAAATGCCTGTGCGGCATCTGCTGCACAGGCATTTTTCAGTCGATTTAACGGACAAATTCCACATCCACGTCGCCGTTCTGGGTGGCGAGGCTCAGCTTCTGGGGGGCGCCGGCATTCTGCTGCAGAGCGTCCTTGCCGCTGAGAAGGAAATTGCGGTCGTTGGAGTCGGAGACCCGGATCCTGCCGCCTCCGGCGGTGAGGTCAAAGCCGTAAGCGCTGCTGTCACCTACCACCGAGCCGGTGATGCTGCCGTTCTGGACCTTGGCGTTGCAGACATTGGCGGAGATGTTCTCCAGTTTGAGGGTGCCGCTGTTCTGGATGGTGGCGGCCACGTTCTGGGAGGTGACGCCGCTCAGGGTGATCTTGCCGTTGCGGGTGGTGCCGCTCAGAGAGGTGCCGTTGAAGTTCGTCACCTCGATGCGGCCATTATCGGTGGTCAGAGCAGCCGTCTGGGCCGAAACGCCGTCCAGCGTGATGTTGTCGTTCGTCGTGCTGACGGTGAGGCTGGCCAGCGTCTGGCGGGGCACCTGAAGCGTCAGGGTGCAGGCGCGGGTGTCGGTGCTCTTGATGGTAAGGGAGGCGTTCGGCTCCCGGGTCTTGGTCACGGTGAGGGTGCTGCCCGCCACCGAGAAGTCGTAGAGCTTGGAGCTTTCGAACGCATAGCTCGAGGTGTAGGTGTAGTCGGCGTGGATGTGGTCGGTGTCTGCGGCCTGCAGCACGACGGCGGCGCTGCTGTCCTGCACCACGATGGTGATGATGCCGGCCGGTGCGTCATAGCCGACGCTGTAGGTGGACACAGCTGCAGCGCCGCAGAGCAGCGCTGCCGCTGTGGCGGCTGTCAAAAGAGCGAGAAGAAACTTTTTCATAAGGAAAACCTCCTGTCGCAAAGAGAAGACCGGATGAGGGGGATCGCCCCGCAAAATTTTTATGTTATCTGCCCGGGACCCGGCTGTGCCCGGACAAACTTTTTCACCTTAAAAATACCGCAGCTTGGGGAAAAAGTCAAGAGCCAAAAAATGAACAACAAAAAACGCCTGCACGGCGGTGCAGGCGCAAAGGGCAGAAAAATTATTTTTCCTCAATGGTGGAGTGCTCGATGACATAATCGGCAGCGCGGCGGATGCCCTCGTTGCGGCGCATGGCCTCCACGTTGGTAGCAGCCTTGATCTCCTCGAGGGTCTTTTTGGTGCGCTCGGCACGCTCGGAGAGGGTCTTGTCGATCTCCTCCTCGGTGGGCAGGAGGCCCTCGCTCTGGGCCACCTGCAGCAGGGCCATCCGGGCGCGGGTGTTCTTCTCGGCCACGGCGCGGACGGCGGCAGTGAAGCTCTCGCGGGTCTGGTGAACCTGACTGAGATAACGGTCGAGGCTCAGGCGCTGCATCTGCAGCTGCTGCTGGAACCGCTCCATCTCCTGCTGGTAGGCCGTCTCCACGAGGACGCTGGGCAGCTCGCCCTCAGCGGCGGAGGCCAGCTGGGTGAGGATGGCGTCCTTGGCGCGGTTGAGGGCGCTGGCGTGCTTGCCGTCGTGGAGCTGCTGACGGATCTGGGCGCGGAACTCGTCCATCGTGTCCACATTGCCGGCCTTCTTGGCAAAATCGCTGTTCAGGGCGGGCAGCTGACGGACGCAGACGTCGTGCAGCTTGATCTTAAAGACCACGGGCTTGCCGGCGAGGTCGCTGACGTGGTAGCGTGCCGGGAAGGTGACGAAGATGTCGAACTCTTCGCCGCCCTTGTGGCCGAGGATGCCCTCCTCGAAGCCGGGGATCATCCGGCCGCTGCCCAGCTGCAGAGTCTGGTTCTGGGCGGTGCCGCCGTTGAACGGCTTGCCCTCCAGCAGGCCCTCGTAGTCGATGTGGACGATGTTGCCCTTGACGGCAGGACCCTTGTGGGGCACCAGCTCGGCAGAGACGGCACGGCGGCGCTCCAGCACAGCGTCGATCTCCTTGTCGGTGACTTCCGGAGTGACGCACTCGGCCTTGAAGCCGGTGGTCTGGGTCAGCTTCAGCTCGGGCTGCAGGGCGGTGGTGGCGGTGGCCACGAAGCCCTCATCCTTCTTCACGCTGACCAGATCGTACACCGGCTCGTCCACTGCGTGGAAGCCGTGTTCTGCCATCGCTGCGTCGTACAGCGCCGGGACGTCCTTGTCCATCAGGTCGTTGATGGCGTCATACCAGAAGGTGTGCTCGCCGCGGTCGGCCTCGATCTGGGCGCGGTCAGCCTCACCCTTGGCAAAGCCCTTGATGGTGTACGTTGCGCGGGTGCGCTCATACACGGCGTTGGACGCAGCTTCCAGCTCCTCAGCCGAAGCGCTGAAAGTCATTTTGCAGACACTCTTTTCGGGAGTTTCCACGCTTACCAGTTTCATAGGTTCTACCCTCCGTGCTGCCCCCTGAAAGGGCAAATTCAAAGCATTATGAAGTTATTATAGCACAACAAGCTCAAAAGCGGTATAATAAAAAGAAAGAAAATCTGTTCTTTTGTCAGCTGAGGCAGCCCGGGGCGGGTCTGCGGGGCAGAAAACAAGGCCCAAAACGCTGCAAAACGGAAGGAAGTGTACATCTCATGCGTCTATTCGACGTTCTCGGGCCGGTGATGATCGGCCCCTCCTCCAGCCATACGGCGGGCGCGGCCCGCATCGGCTACACGGCCCAGAAGCTGCTGGGCGACATCCCCGCAGAGGCGGACATCGGGCTTTATGGCAGTTTTGCCACCACGGGCCGGGGCCACGGCACCGACCGCGCACTGGTAGCGGGCCTGTTGGGCCTCCGCCCGGACGACCCCCGCCTGCCGGACAGCTTTGCACTGGCCGAGGAGGCCGGGATGAAGTTCACCATCCATCCGGTGGAGCTGCGCGCCGCCCACCCTAATACAGCAGTCCTTACCTTAAAGAGCAGGACGGGCCGCACCCTCACCCTGAAGGCGGCCTCCGTGGGCGGCGGGCGCATCCGCGTCACCGAGATCGACGGCGTGCCCGCCGACTTTGGCGGCGACAGCAACACCCTCATCATCCACAACGAGGACACCCCCGGATGCATCGCCGAAGTCACCATGTCGCTGGCCCAGCGGCGCATCAACATCGCGTCCATGCAGGTGTTCCGCGCCGCGACGGGCGGCTACGCCGTCATGGTGCTGGAGTGTGACTCCCATATCCCCCATGTGCTGGAACAGCAGATGGCCGTGATGCCGGGCATCCGCAAGGTCACCTGCCTGAACATCGACGAGCCGGAAGAATCTGAGGAGGGCTGAGACGTGTCGTTTTTATCCTGTGAAGAGATGCTGGCTGCAGCCAGCAGCCAGAAGATCTCCCTGTCGGAGGCCATCCTGCGCAGCGACCTGGCCGAAAGCCGCCTCACTGAGGCCCACAGCCGGGAGACGATGCACCATCTGTGGCAGGTGATGCAGGCCACCAGCCGGGACTATGACCCCGCCCAGCGCAGCCGCAGCGGCCTTTCGGGCGGCGACGCGGCCAAGGTGGAGCAGGCGCACCAAGAGGGCAGGAGCTTCGGCGGCGATTACCTCGCCGCTGTGACGGCGGAGGCCCTCAAGACCGCCGAGTGCAACGCCTGCATGAAGCGGATCGTCGCGGCTCCCACGGCGGGCAGCTGCGGCGTTCTGCCCGCCGTCCTGCTGCCGCTGGCCCGCAGCGGCGAGGCGGACGAGGAAGCCATCTGCGACGCCCTCTATGTAGCCGCCGGCTTTGGGCAGGTCATCGCAGCCCGCGCCACGCTGGCGGGCGCGGAGGGCGGCTGTCAGGCCGAGGTGGGCGCTGCCAGCGCGATGGCCGCTGCCGCGCTCTGCCACCTCAAGGGCGGTGCGCCCGAGCAGTGCGCCGCCGCTGCCGCAATGGCACTGGGCAACCTGCTGGGCCTCGTCTGCGACCCCGTGGCCGGCCTCGTGGAGGTGCCCTGCATCAAGCGGAATGTAGTCGGTGCAGTGAATGCCGTTTCCTGTGCCAATATGGCCCTCGCCGGGGTGGACTACGCCATCCCCTGCGACGAGGTCATCGACGCGATGGGCCGCGTGGGCAGCCTGCTTTCCCCCGACCTCCGGGAGACGGGTCAGGGCGGTCTTGCCGCCACGCCTACCGGCGTCCGCATCGCCCAGACCCTCGCAGAGCAGGGCTGATGCAGGGAAGATAAAAGAAAAGTAGATGAAAAGACGCCCTTTTTCGAGAAAACCAAAAATATTTCCGAAAAAGTGTTGACAAAACCCCGGTTCGGTGATAAAATACATCATGTTCCGAACGGAACGTATGCGTTGGTAGCTCAGCTGGATAGAGTGACTGACTACGAATCAGTAGGCCGGGGGTTCGAGTCCCTTCCATCGCACCAGAAAATGCCGTGAAATCGAAAGATTTCATGGCTTTTTTGTTTTGTAAGCCATGGGTGCACGGTTTCTGCACGGTTTTTGCACGGTCGGTGTTATCCATATCCGATGATGTAGGGCGCTGTATTGCATTGCGATCAGTGCCCTTTTTTGCATCAGGTGAGCAGTGCCAGGCGGAGTTTTGCCTTCATATCCGGGTCGGCATCCTTGAGCAATTCCAAAAGAGCCGTCATGGAGATGGTGGGTTCGCCTGCGGCGGGTACAGCCTGCGGGCTGGGGGTGTCGGGCTTGGCATAGAAGCCGCTTTCAAACTTCTTGCCCAGCTCCACACGGGAAGACTGCTGGATATGGGCGTAGGTGTTCACCAGCATATCCGCACTGGCGTGTCCTGTGGTCCCCTGCACCGCCTTGATGTCGCCGCCGGAGATCATCAACTGGTAGGTGGCACTGGAATGCCGCAGCCCATGAAAGACGATGCGCGGGAACTCCGGGTGTGCATCCTGCCATTTCAGGAACTTCTTGCGGATGAGCACCGGCTCCACCGCCAGACTGTTGGACAGCCGCAGCAGCATCCCGCTGTTGCGGTATCGCTCCGGGTCGAGGGCTTCTTCCCTTTTCAGCCGTTCCAGCCACTGCTTCAGCTCCTCCCGCAGGGCGGCGGTCATAAAGATGGTGCGGCAGGAGGCTTCAGTCTTGGTGTCTTTCAGGATGAGGGAGGTCTTGCTGCCCTCCAGCTTGTCCGGGAAGATGCGGAGGATGCAGCCCTTGTCCACCTGTGCTAGCGTGTCCTTCTGCACCCGCTGCATGGAACGGTTGACGGTGAAGGTGCCCATGCCGTTGGCGGCATCAAAGTCGATGTCCTCCGGGGTCAGACCTGCCACCTCCCCTTCCCGCAGCGCACCCACCAGCGTCAGGTGCACCGCCAGATGCAGGATGGGGTCCTCCATGCTGTCCAGTGCCGCCCGCATCTCCTCCACTTCCCAGATGCTG
The DNA here is from genome assembly GCF_020687345.1 of Faecalibacterium butyricigenerans. Taxonomy (NCBI): domain Bacteria; kingdom Bacillati; phylum Bacillota; class Clostridia; order Eubacteriales; family Oscillospiraceae; genus Faecalibacterium; species Faecalibacterium butyricigenerans. The sequence goes on along the minus strand of NZ_JAJEQL010000034.1, from coordinate 3,229 downwards.
CGCTCTTGGGTGGTCTTTTTGGGCGCTTCCACCGGGACGGGGCTTTTAATAAGGATGCCCCACTCCACCGCCAGCAGAAAGGAATTGTGCAGAAGCTGGTGGACCTCATGGAGGGTAGTGCCGGAGAGGGTGCGCTTTTGCTGCTTGGGCGAGAGGTCTCGCCGCTTGCCGCCCACATACTGTCCGCAAGGGGTCTTGCTCAGGGTGTCGTACAGGGCTTCGATGTGGTAAGGCCGCAGCTTTTGCATCTGCATCTCCCCGATATAGGGGATGATGAGGTTCTGGATGAGGGCCAGATTGGACTGGTAAGTCTTGGGTGCCCACTTGTGCTTGCTGCACTGCTTGGGCAGCCAGTCCATCAGGAACTCTGCCACCGTCACGGTGGACGGGATCAGGAAATTACCGGTCGCCAGCTCGTGTTCGATCTGTTTCTGGCGTTTCACCGCCTCCTCTTTGGTGGGAAAGCTCTCCCATTTGTCGCAGCTCTTGCCGTGCTCGTCCTGATAGGTGTAGCGGACACTGTAAGAGCTGCCGCGTTTCGTGATATATGCCATAGATTTGCCTCCTTATCAAGCTGCCCGGTAGAGCCATGCATCGAAACTGTCCTTCGGGATGCGGATGCTTCCGCCTGCCCGCAGGACACGGAATTCGGTGGTGCTGTTGCACAGGTTGTAGGCGGCACGCTGGCTGATGGCCAGCATCTGTGCGACCTCCTTCACCGTGTACACCAGCTTTGTGGTCTCAGGGCTGTTGGTCGGAGACTTGACGGCATTGGTTCGAGTGACCACCTCCATTGTAGCCGGATCCGAGTCCGACTGCAAGGACTTTTTCGTATAATCCAAGGATTTCACATTCTCGTACATTTTATTACACATAGGCATTGCTCCTTACTTATCATGGCGCATCGCAGGCTCCTGCGTGCTGCGGTTTTCATAAAATCGAATGACCTCCGGCGGGATGCTGTCCAGCGTTTTCAGGGCGGCCTCATAGTCCTGCCGCAGCTTGGCATCCTCCAGACGCTTCAAGACGCTCCCTTCCTTCGCTTTATCCAGCGAGGCAGAGAGCGTCTTGTTCTTCTCTTTCAGCTTTTCGTTTTCGGCGGCGGTCTTGGTGAAGGCCACGTTGTACTTTCGCAGCTGGTCCTTCATCCGTGCCACGTTGGGAATATAGCTGTCCAGCACCTTGCTGATCTCCGCCGCACGGCTCTTACCGTTGAAGGGATTGATGCCCACCAGCAGGGCATCCAGTTGCTCCTTCTGCTTGGTCAGTTGGGTCATCTCCTTGAAGATGCGGGGCGGGATATGCTCTCGCCCGGTCTGGCTGGCGCTTTCGCCCCGTTCCAGCTCCGGGTACTGCTTGACCATGTGCTGCCAGAACTCGTCCTGCCACCTCACAAGATTCTTGCGGTTGCCAATGATCTCTTTCGCGCTCAGCCGTCCGTCAGCAGTCAGGGGCACGAAGCAGAGGTGCAGGTGGGGCGTTTTCTCGTCCATGTGGACAACAGCAGAGAGAAAGGTATCCGGGCGCTGCCTGCCCTCCAAAAATTTCAGGGCGTACGCAAAGTACGCTCTGATCTCCCGGTTGGTCTTATCCTTGAAAAACTCCGGGCTGGCGGTGACGAGAGCTTCTACCACCCGCACGCTGTCCTTGCGGACACGGCAGTGGGCGGCAGCTATCATGCGGTCAGCTTCTTCCCGGTACCTGCCCTGCGGCTGCACCAGATGGAGGTTGTAGCGGCTCCGGCTCGTGTCGATATCCGGGTTGCTGGCGTACTGCTCCTTGGTGCGCTCGTTGTGGGCTTCAATGGGGCTGATGGCAGGCCCCTTGTACTTTTTGAACCTTAAAATGCCATATTGGGCTTTCATAGATCACGCTCCTTCTTGGGGTGTACAAAAAATCTGTACGGACTTCAAATAACCTGTACGGTCTGTACGACGTACAGAAATCTGAAATATAAACGATGACGCGTTTTAATTTGCTTCGATTCGCCGTACGGATGCGTACAAGTACAGACCGTACAGGTTGTACGAACTTCTTCCGTGAAAAATTCACTTTTTTACGGGCAGGGGTGGACAAGCGGTTCGATGCCTACAAAACCCCGCACCCTGCGGCCACCGGGCAGGTAGATGTTGTTGGTGGCCTCAAGGTTATAGCGGCGGTCATTCTGGCGCAGCTCTGCGCTGAAACGGATGGCCGATACGCTGTGGCAGGCGTTGTCCTCGCACCACTGTTTATAAATGTCGTAGAACTCCTTGGAGCTGATGGAATAGTCCGCCTTGAAGCGGAAGTAGCCCTCGGATTCCATGAAGTCGATGACATTGTTGCTGCTGCGCTTGATGGTGTCCACGTTGGCGGCGGCTTTGGGGCTGACCGTGAAGCGGAAGCTGTTCTGCACCAACCGGTGCAGCCCTTCCAGACACCAGAGCAGGATGCCTTCCAACTCGGCGCACATCTTCTCCACAAGGAAGGGGTCGTCCGTGCGGTCAGCAGGCTTGTCCTTGGTGGTCAGGATGAGCTGACGGCGAAAGAAGCCGTCCGAATGGTCGTACAGCGAGGTCAGCGCACCGTTGCCGAAACAGAGGAACCGGGCGTAAATGTCCCGCTGGTAACTCTGGACACCTTTGCGCTCCAAGTCCAATTTGGCTTCGGCAGTCACGATGGTCTTGATATAATTCGTCTTGGGCAGGGCGTTCATATCCATATCATCGTCGATCATCAGCAGTCGGCGTTCCAGATCGGCGCGGGCAAAGCGGTTGTTCTCCACTTTCTGGACGCTGCCATTGCTGGCGGCATCTCCCATGAGTCGCTTGAGCACCAGCCCAATGCGGGATTTGCCCTCGCCGCCCTTGCCGACAATGAGCATCATCTTCTGTCCCTTGGTGCTGGGGATGAGGCAGTAGCCCAGATATTCCTGTAAGGTAGGGATGTCGGCTTCGTCCAGCAGCTCGTGCAGGAAAGCGAGCCAGCGTTCCGGGCTGGCTGCTTTGGGGTCGTACTTTACAGGCAGACGGTTCTGACAGAACAGACGACTCTCTTGAAAAGAGCCGTCCGGCAGATGGTACACGCCGTTCTGGAGGTGGATGCAGTCCTGTTCGATGGGGAACGGGTCGGAAAAAGCCAGCAGCTTGATGGTCTCCAGAATGTTGGTGACTTTTTTGGACAGGCCGGAGGTGACATATTCCTCGATGTTCTCCAAGATGCGCTGCTTGATCTCGCTTTCGTCCTCCAC
>NZ_JAJEQL010000033.1:0-22219 GCF_020687345.1 Faecalibacterium butyricigenerans | reverse complement strand
CCGACCCACTGCCTGTTGGAAAACGCAGGGTTGAATATGCCGTCCGTTGTGCAGGCAGAGCAGATCTTCACCATCGATAAGAGCCGGGCACTGAAGTATCTGGGACATCTGACCCCGGAGGAGATGCGCCGGGTGGATGATGCAGTACGCATCAGCCTTGCGCTGAACCCTATGGGCAGCATCCAGCAGATAGAGCCTATCCGGCGCTCTACGGCGGTCTACGCACCGCCTGAGGTGGTGGATGGTAAACCGCCTGTCTACCCCTATACTCCCATCCGGTCGTCCTTTGAGAACGCCGGAAGCATCGAGGAAATGATGCTGTACACCGAGTTGCAATCCGCGGTTCATGCCATGATCCAGCGGTTGGAATACAGCTTCACCTTCAATCCCAGCCTGCTCACCAGCCCGAAGCGGAAGCAGCAGGTGACTGAGATCTTAGAGGAAGCCGAAAAGTACATTTGGAGAATCAAGGAGGAAATGCGATGCGCCTGAACGACAACAATTCTTTCATCGGTATCAACCCGCCGTACCAGCTTTCGGTCATCCACAGCAGCAAGCTGATCTATCCCCGCGAGATCTACCAGCGGGGCGTGGAGCGCAAGCGGGTGGAGCTGATCGCCAGAGACTTCAATGAGTACATCGTTAACGAACCGAAGGTCAGCTTCCGCAACGGCAGGTACTATGTGATGGACGGGCAGCACACCATCGAGGGCTGCATCCTCCTCAACGGTGGCGCGGACCGCCCGATCCTCTGCAAGGTCTACACCGGCCTGACGATGGAGCAGGAAGCCCTGCTCTTTGCGGAGCAGAACGGTCACGCCGCCCCCCTGTCGGCGGGCATCAGGCTGCGCGCCAAGGTAGTGGGCGGCGATGCGCCTTCCAAGGCGTTTGTCGCAGCCACCAACCGGGTGGGGCTGTCCCTCAACTACGACAGTATGCAGCTGAGTGATTACCGCATCAGCTGCGTGGGCACGGCGCTGAAGCTGTACGACCAGCTGGGCGAAGAGATCTACTGCGAAGCCCTGCGGCACATCGTGGCGGCGTGGGAGGGCAGACCGGATTCCTTCCGGGCGGCTGTCCTGCGGGGCGTGATGTACTTTGTGCAGCTGTACCACGGGCAGTACAGCGCGGAGCGGCTTGTCCGTGCGCTGGGCGGCGTCCACCCCATGGAGCTCTACCGCATCAGCCGGGATAACCCCGCCAAGCTCCCGGGTTGGCGGCGGTACGTTTATCCCATCTACACCACCTACAACGGCAAGTGCAGGAAAGACGCACTGCCGATGAAGTTCTAAGCTCAAATATCTCCTTTGGCAAGGGCGATGGTACCCGAAAAAGGCCATTTGCTCTTTACATATAGTATTTTCTTTTGAATAATTGACATATTGAACTAGAGAGGAGAGGACAGGAATGAGCGAGATCGCAGCCTGCACTTTGATTCAGGAAGAGCCTGACCGCAAGACGGAGCGGTACACTCCATTATAGAAAGGGGGGATCTGTTTGGGCGAAGAAACTTTGAATCCCCGTGATGCGTACCGTGTGATGCTCCGGGATTACCCGGATGTGCTGAACATCGACCAGATGTGCGAGATATTGAGCGTCAGCACAAAAACCGGGTATGCGCTTTTGAAAAAGGGGAGCATCCAGCATTTGAAGGTCGGACGCTCCTACCGCATCCCCAAGGCACATCTTTTGACTTATCTTATCGGATTCGCACCCGGTCACACCATCCGGGCGTGACATCCTTGCATTCTCTCCTGCCGTTGGGTACACTGATGGTGTCAGCGGCAGAAGTTACATATTCAGGTGGATGCAAAGACAGGAGGAAACATTATGGTAGCAGGGCATCTGCAAGAAAAAAACGACTTCTACTACATCGTTCTGAGTTACAAGGACGCAGACGGAAAGCGAAAGACCAAGTGGGAAGCCACCGGTCTGTCCGTCAAGAGGAACAAGAAGAAAGCCGAAGCTCTTTTGCTGGAACGTCGGAGGAACTTCATGGTTCCCACCGCACCTGCGGAGATCCGCTTGGACGATGACATTCTCTTTTCGGACTTCATGCTGAAATGGCTGGAAGTCACGAAAAGCTCTGTCCAAATCACGACCTATGCCAGCTATCAAGGAATGGTGGAGCGCATCATCGCTCCCTATTTCCGCAAGCGCGGCATCAAGCTGGTAGACCTGAAAGCCACCGATTTGCAGGATTTCTATACCAAACAGCTTGAACGGGTCAAGGCAAATTCGGTGATCCATTACCATGCAAACATCCACAAGGCATTGAAGTATGCGGTCAAGATCGACCTGATCCCCACCAATCCGGCAGATAAGGTCGAGCGTCCGAAGAAGAATGCGTTCAAGGGCAGCTATTACAGTGCCGAAGAGATCCATGCTTTGACGGAGGTCGCAGAGGGCACCAAGCTGGAGATCCCGGTTCTGCTGGCATCCTTCTACGGCCTGCGCCGCAGCGAGGTGCTGGGGCTGAAGTGGGATGCGATCGACTTTGAGGAAAACACTCTGGAGATCAAGCACATCGTTACGCAGGCATCCATCGACGGCAAAAAGGTTCTGGTACAGGCAGACCGTGCAAAAACGAAGTCCAGCCTGCGGACGCTGCCTCTTGTGCCGCCCATCCGTGACCGCCTGCTGATGCTGAAAGGTCAGCAGGAAACCTACCGCCGCCTGTGCGGTAAAAGCTACAACCGGGATTATCTGGGCTATCTGTGTGTGGACGAGATCGGGAACATCATCCGCCCCAACTACGTTTCCGAGCAGTTCCCGAAGCTGTTGGAGAAAAACGGTCTGCGTCCTATCCGCTTTCATGACCTGCGTCATAGCTGCGCCAGCCTTCTTCTGGCAAACGGCGTTCCCATGAAGCAGATTCAGGAATGGCTGGGTCACAGCGACTTCTCCACCACCGCCAATATTTACGCCCACCTCGATTACGCTTCCAAGCTCTCGTCTGCACAGGCGATGCTGGAGGGGCTGGGCTATGGCAATGCGTCAGCATGATGCCATACGCCCACAAGACAGGGTGGACGGGCGATGTTCCGGCAAAAAAGAATGGACAGACGAATAAAATTCATCTGTCCATTCGATTTGGCGGAGCATCAGGGAGTCGAACCCTGGCACCGGTCTCCCGGCCTATCGCATTTCGAGTGCGACCTCTTACGACCACTTGAGTAATGCTCCAGATATTAAATTTTAGAATGCGCCGTGCATTCTGGGAAAACTTTGGAGAGAATTGCAGGAGAGAACGCCAGAAAATCGTTCCCTCACGAAGTCGGAAAACCCGCATGAAACCTAGCAAAACCGGAAAACCACTTCCAAAAAGCCAGTTAGATTTCGAGTCGTTCTCGTTACGACCGCTTCGATACATCTCCAAGTATATTTTCATGGCAAATTTACGATTTGTATATTGCAAATCGGCCTTGAAACTTGGAACAGTTGCTGTTAGAATATTGTTAGAAAACGCATCGTTCAGACAGGCTTTGAAGCCTGTCAGGACATCAAAATTGACGTTCTCTCGTGTGATATGGAGACATTCGGCGAAGCATCCACTTGGATTTCGAGTCGTTCTCGTTACGACCGCTTCGATACATCTCCAAGTATATTTTCATAGCAAATTTACGATTTGTATATCGCAAATCGGCCTTGAAACGTGGAACAGTTGCTGGTAGAAGGGATGCTCCTTATCCATATACAGCTTTATTATTATAGCAAAATCCCGCCTTTCCGTCAACTGGAAAAACAAAAAGCCCTTCCGGCAGCTGTCTGACCTCCGACAGCAGGACTGGGAGGGCCTTCTGATTTTTGCTGCGCTCTGCCCTCTCCCTTGACAGGCGGGGCGGCATATGCTATATTTATTTCAAATTTGAAGCATATGAAATCGAAGGAGAACCTATGGCAGCACAGAATCGACAGGATATGGGCAGCGGGCCGGTCAAGCCCCTGCTTTTGCAGCTGATGATCCCCGCCGTGGTGGCGCAGGTGGTCAATCTGCTCTATAACATCGTAGACCGCATCTACATCGGCCACATCGAGGGCATCGGCGCAGCGGCGCTGACAGGCGTGGGCCTGTTCGCCCCCATCCTCATGCTTTTGAACGCCTTCGCCATGCTCATCGGCGCGGGCGGTGCGCCCCGCACGGCCATCGCACTGGGGCAGGGCAACAAAGAGGACGCCGAAAAGATCATCGGCAACAGCTTTACCATGCTGCTCTTCTTCGCTGTGGTGCTGACGATCGGCTTCTATGCCGGTGCGCCCGCCCTGCTGCGGCTTTTTGGCGCCAGCGACGCTACCCTCCCTTACGCGGTGGCCTATGGCCGCATCTATATCCTCGGCTCGGTGTTCGTGCTGCTGGTCATGGGCATGAACCCCTTTATCACGACGCAGGGCTTTGCGAAGATCAGTATGCTCACCACCGTCATCGGTGCAGTCATCAATATCATCCTCGACCCCATCCTCATCTTCGGCCTTGGCTGGGGCGTCCGGGGCGCAGCGGTGGCGACGGTGCTTAGTCAGGCCGTGGGTGCCTGTTGGATCTTGAAGTTCCTCACCGGCCCGAAGACGACCCTCAAACTCCGCAAAGAGTACCTCAAGGTGGAGCGCGGCGTCATCCTGCCGGTGCTGGGGCTGGGCATCTCGTCCTTCGTCATGCTCTCGACGGAGAGCCTGCTTTCCATCAGTTTCAGCTCCAGCCTCGCCCGCTATGGCGGCGACATCGCCGTAGGCGCGATGACCGTCATCACCAGCGTGTCCCAGCTGTGCACCCTGCCCATTCAGGGTATCTGTCAGGGCGGCCAGCCGGTCATGAGCTTCAACTTCGGCGCAGGCAAAAAGGCCCGGGTCAAGGAGGCGTTCCGCTTCCAGCTCACCCTTTGTTTCGGCTACACCACCTTGTTCTGGCTGCTTATGATGGCCGTGCCCGGCGTGGTGGCGGGCATCTTCACCTCGGATGCCGCCCTGATCGACTACACCACATGGGCCATGCGCATCTATATGGCCGGCATCCTTGCGATGGGCGTTCAGATCGCCTGCCAGCAGAGCTTTATGGCGCTGGGTCAGGCGAAGGTGAGCCTTTTGCTGGCCTGCCTGCGCAAGATCATCCTGCTCATCCCCCTCATTTTTATCCTGCCCCATTTTGTGGCGGACAGATGCTTCGGCGTCTTTCTGGCAGAGCCGGTCAGCGACCTTCTGGCCGCGACCATCACGGCCATTACTTTCTTTTCCCGCTTCGATAAGATACTCGACCGGGGCGCAGGGAGAGCGTAATTTCACAGGAAATGACCAGCCCGCAGGACGGACAAAATGCCCGGCCTGCGGGCTGGTTTTGCGTTGGCGTCAGTCGGTCCCGGGAGAGGGGGACGCGGGCGCACGGCACGCCCGCATACATCAAAAGTACAGCAGCAAAGGATCTTGTATATAAAAGCGAAGATCCTGAATATCTGCACGACAGGCGGATAGAAAAACAATCAATCGGGTCACTTTGTACAAACATTCCGTTAAAAATTTGTGCTTGAATCTAATTGCGGGATGGAAAAATATGCGCTATCATAGTAGCGAAAGGCGAGTCCGTTTGCGGAGGGAATGGTGCTGTGAGCAAAGCACGGCACAGCTATGAAACGGATAAACGCAACATGAATCGGAGGTAACAAGAAATGAAAAAGATCTCTCGTCGTGACTTCCTCGCAGCTTCTGCTGTCGTGGGTGCTGCTGGCGTCCTGACCGCCTGCGGCGGCTCTTCCAATAGCACTGCTGCTTCTACTGCAGGTTCCGCTGCTGCCAGCACCGCTGGCGGCAAGTCCACCGATTACCCCACCAAGGGCATCTCGGTCATCTGCCCCTGGTCTGCAGGCGGCGGCACGGACTCCTGCCTGCGCGCATTCTGCGAGGCAATGGGCAAGAATCTGGGTGTGTGACCCTGACCGTCGATAACCAGACGGGCGGCGGCGGCATTCTGGGTCATCAGGCCATCGCAGACGCCAACACCGACGGCTACACCATCGGCATGATCACCTTCGAGCTGGCTACCTACAAGAAGCTGGGCACCAGCGAGCTGACTTGGGAGAACTACGCTCCCCTGTGCCGCGTCAACACCGACGCAGCTGCCATCACCGTCGGCGCAAAGTGGGCTGCAAGCAACGGCATCACCGACCTGCCCGGTTTCATCGACTACTGCAAGGCTCACCCCGGTGAGGTGCAGATGGGCGGCTCCTCCAACGCTTCTGTCTGGCACATCGCAGGCGGCTACCTGATGAGCGCTACCGGCATCGACATCCAGATGATCACCTATCAGGAGGGCGCTGCTACCGCCGTCCAGAATGCAGCCGGCGGCTTCATTCAGGGCGTTACCGTTTCTCTGGCCGAGGCCCGCAGCTTCATCGAGTCCGGCGACCTGATCTGCCTCGGCGTCATGGACGAGGAGCGCAACCCCGTCTTCCCCGACGTGCCCACCTGCAAGGAGCAGGGCTACGACATCACCTATTACACCCAGCGCGGCATGGCCGCTCCTCTGGGCGTGGACGATGCCATCATGACCCGTCTGGAAGAGGCCTGCGCCGCCGCCATCGAGGATCCCGATTTCGTGACCTTCATGAACAACAACGGTCAGGCTATCTCCTATCTGGATGCACAGGGCTATGCGGACTACCTGAAGCAGGCGGCTACCGACGTCGCAGCTGCTATGGACGCTGTCGGCCTCTGATTTGTCTCTCTGCGTATTTGCTGGGGCAGGCAGTTCGTGCCTGCCCCTTTTTTGAAAATAGAGAGAGGAGGAACCCCTTTTGAACAAAAACAAAATGAAAACGATGGCCTTTTCCAATCTGATCGGCTCCATCATTTTCCTCGCCATCGGCATCTGGGCATGGTTCCAGACCGGCAACTTCCCCGAGGTGGCCAACACCTATGTGCAGGCGTCCACCTTCCCCCGCGTCATGATCGTGGGCGTGGTCATCTTCTCCGTCATCCTGCTCCTCCAGTCCATCTTCAAGCTGATGGGCACCATGAAGGAGGGCGACCCCGCCGCCGTTGAGGTGGGCACCCTGAACCCCCTGAAGGACAAGGGTCTGGCCGCAGCCTACTTCGTCATCCTCCTCTGCGTGCTGTTCGCCGCCCTCTTCAAGAGCTGCGGCTACATCCTGTGCGCAATGGTGCTGTCGATGATCATCATGTTCCTCATCGGCAAGCGCAACTGGGTGCAGATGATCCTTGTGAGCATTCTGGTGCCGCTGCTGATGTGGCTGGTGTTCTACAAGGTGCTTACCGTCAATATTCCGCTGGGTCCGCTGAACTTCCTGCGCACCCTCGTGGACATGATTTAAGGAGGGAGCACAGTTATGGATTTTAGTCTGCTTCTTTCCAGCTACGCGACTGTCTGGTCCAACCCCGAGGTCCTTCTGATGACCTTCATCGGTGCGCTGGGCGGCGTTCTGCTGGGCGCGATCCCGGGCATGACCGCCACCATGGGCGTGGCGCTGCTCATCCCCTTCTCCTTCGGCATGGACCTCATCCCGTCCATCGGCCTGCTGCTGGGCATCTACTGCGGCGGTATGTACGGCGGCTCCATCTCCGCCATCCTCATCCACGCCCCCGGCACGCCCGCCGCAGCCGCCACCCTGCTGGACGGCTACCCCATGTGCAAGAAGGGTCAGGCCGGCAGGGCCCTGTCCGTCGCCATGTTCGCGTCCTTCTGCGGCGGCGTCATCGGCGCACTGGTCATGACCTTCCTGTCTCCGCTGGTCGCTGACATGGCCATGAACTTCGGCCCCGGCGAGATGTTCATGCTGGCCGTCTTCGGTCTGTCGGTCATCGTCGCAATTTCCGGCAAGTCTGTGGCCAAGGGCCTCATCAGCGCCTTCTTCGGTATGCTGCTGTGCACCGTCGGCCTCGACCCCACCAACGGCATCCCCCGCTTCATCACCACCAAGCAGACCGGCCTGCTGGACGGCTTCCAGTTCATCCCTACCCTGATCGGTCTGTTCGCAGTCTCTGAGGTCATCGCCGGCGTGGAGCGCATCATCCGCGGCGAGGAGCAGGAGCAGAGATCCAACGAGAAGATCACCAACGTCCTGCCGGACTGGAAGACCATCAAGAAGATCTGGCCCAACATCCTCTCCGGCGGCCTCATCGGCACCTTCATCGGTGCCATCCCCGGTGCAGGCGGTGACATCGCCGTCTTCGTCTCCTACGGCGCCAGCAAGTCCGCCAGCAAGCACCCCGAGCTGTACGGTACCGGCATCCCCAACGGCGTTGCGGCGACCGAGTCCGCCAACAACGGCTGCTCCGGCGGCGCAATGATCCCCCTGCTGTCTCTGGGCGTCCCCGGCGACTCCGTCACGGCCATCCTGCTGGGTGCCTTCATCATGAAGGGCATCACCCCCGGCCCCATGATGTATGTTACCGAGCTGCCCACCGTCTACCGCGTCTTCGCAGCTCTGATGCTGGCAAACCTCTGCATGCTGGTGGTGGGCTGCCTCGGCGTCCGCTTCTTTGCAAAGATCGTCTCTGTCGAGAAGAAGATGCTCTACCCCATCATCCTCGTCATCTCCCTGCTGGGCGCGTTCTCCATCAACAAGAATGCCTTTGACGTGGGCGTCTGTGTCGCCTTCGGCATCATCGGCTGGCTGATGAACAAGTACGAGTTCCCCCTTTCTCCCATCCTGCTGGCCCTTATTCTGGGACCCATGTGCGAGAAGAACTTCGTGCGCTACATGAACATCCAGCGCGGAAACTTCTTCGCCATCACCACCTCTCCCATCGCTATGGTCTTTGCAAGCGTAGCCATCCTCGTTATCATCTACTCGGTCTATAACCAGAGCAAGATCAACAAGCGCACCGCTGCAAACGCTGCACAGGAGAAGGCATAAGCTCAACATCCTGACAAGCTCTGTCTGTTACATTCCCATGAAGCTGCGGCTGTCCCGTTCCGTCGGGGCGGCCGCACTTCGCTTTGGGCAGCAAAAACGGAGGTCTGTTTATGTGGTTTGTATTTGCACTGTGCTCGGCCCTGTTTGCGGCCCTTACCTCGATCCTGGCCAAGGTGGGCATCGAGGGGGTCAACTCCACTCTGGCCACCGCCATCCGCACTGTGGTGGTGCTGGCCATGAGCTGGGGCATGGTGTTCCTCACCCGGGCTCAGGGGGGCATGGGGGAGATCAGCCGCCGGAGTTGGCTCTTCCTCATCCTATCGGGGCTGGCCACCGGGGCGTCCTGGATGTGCTACTACCGGGCCCTGCAGCTTGGCCGGGCCTCTCAGGTGGTGCCCATCGACAAGCTCAGCGTGGTGATCACCCTGGTGCTGGCCTTTGTGTTCCTCCACGAGCCCTTTACCGCCAAAAGTATGGTGGGCTGCGCCCTCATCGCCGCCGGCACCCTGTTTATGGTGCTGTAAGAGGGTAAGCTCCCTGCAAACAACAAGGCCCTCCCGGGCAATGCAGGGGCTTCATAAAACAGTATTTGCAAAAGCTCCCGCAATGGGGAAGATTTGGCGTGACTTCGGTCACGCCTTTTCTTTTGCTTCCAGTTCATCCAGAGGGATATACCCCAGCCCATCATACTTGATATGGATGTGCTGTACCCGCTTTCCGCTGGACTTATCCGGGGCATCCACATAGATGGCCGATACCAGTTCACGGAGAGCATAGGGCGTAAGTTCTTCAATATGAACGTACTTGTGCGCTTTCTGGATGACCTTTTCAATATTCTCGATTTGCTGTTCCTGTACTTCGATTTCCTGCCGGATAGAGAGAACTTCCTCTTCCAACTGCTTCTGCTCGGCATCATAGCTCTGGCTCATCATGTCAAAACGGTCATCGCTCAGCTTTCCGCTGGCGTTGTCCTCGTAGATTTTCATGAACAGCCGTTTGAGGTCTGCGATTCGCTTCTCATTCCGGGCAAGCTGCTTCTTCAGGACAGTCAGCTTTTCGGTGCTTTCCACCCGAAGCTGTTCCTCCATGACCTTGCGGAAGTAGTCCTCATGGCAAAGGATGTAGTCCGTCACCCGCTGGACATGATTCAGCACTTGGCCTTCCAGAACTTTTACCCGGATGAAGTGCCCTCTGCATTTACTTCTGTTCTTCTTGTGCAGAGCGCAGTCAAAGAAGTCTTGGTTAAAGTCCCTGTTATTGGATGAACCATACTGCATCTTGGAACCGCAGTCAGCACAATAGACCATGCCGGAAAAGATGCTGCTCTTGCCCGTTCGTGTCATGCGGTGACGCTGGCTGCGAATCTCTTGAACCTTTTCAAACACATCATCGTCAATAATGCGCTCGTGGGTATTCGGGAAGACAGCCTGATTCTCCACAGGATTCAGCCGTTGCTTCTTGTCCCAGATGGAGTTGGTGTAGGTCTTGAAGTTGACCGTGCAGCCTGTGTACTCCCGACGTTCCAGAATGCCCACAACGGTGCTATCCTTCCACGCATAGGGGTCTTCGGAGATAGCAGCCGCTGCTCTTCCGTGGCTCTGCTTGTAGGCACTCACGGTGAGCACCTTGTCCTCTTGCAGTTGCTTAGCGATTTGGGAAGGCCCACGGCCTTCCATGCACATGGAGAAGATGCGCTTCACGACCGCAGCCGCTTCTGGGTCAACAAGCCAATGCTTCGGGTTCTCCGGGTCTTTTACATAACCGTACGGCACATTGACCGTCAGCGGCACACCACGCTCTCCCTTGGCCTTCTGAACAGCCCGAATCTTGCGGCTGGTGTCACGGGCATAAAACTCGTTGAACCAGTTCTTAATGCCCGCAAAATCGTTGTTTACGCTGTTCGGGTCAATGGTGTCGTAGTTGTCGTTAATGGCAATGTAGCGAACGCCATACTGGGGAAAGGTGAAGTTGGTGTACAGACCCGTCAGGGCAGAGTTGCGCCCCAGTCGGGACAGGTCTTTCGTGATAACGATTCCTACACGCCCTGCTTCGATCTCGACCAACATACTCTGAAAGCCGGGACGGTCGTAGTTCGTGCCGGAATAGCCATCATCTACAAAGAACACCGGGTTCGGGAAGTGGTTCTTCTTGGCGTATTCCAGAAGGATAGTCTTCTGGTTCTCAATGGACAGGCTTTCGCCGAGCCGCTCGTCCTCCTGCGACAGTCGGCAGTAAAGTGCGGTGATTTTATTCGTTGCTCCAGACATTGTTGTGTCCTCCTTACTCTGTGGAGCAACTGTCAGTGCAGGATTGGTTACCGGGTCAAGTATAGCAGAATTGGGCGCAGTTGTCATTCGTCTGCACCCTCATCTTCAAATTTTTGCTGGGCGTTCTTGGCAACAATACGCTCCAGCTTCTTCAAAAAGGACTCCTTGCCCTCATAGCTGCCGGTCACGGTGTAGGTGGTATGTCCGACTTTCTCCGTGGTGGTCAGTTCAGGAATCCAGAACGCGGACAGGTTCTTGACATGGAGATTACCGTTCTCATCCACATAGGAGCCGTGCTTCTTCTGATCTTCGGTCAAGGACTGCCGCTTGAAATAGATTTCATTTTCGGAGATGCTCACGGTCTCACTGGTCTGCTCCTTCGGGGTATCGTCATACAGCTGAGCGAAAAATGCCAGTGCATCTTCGGGTGGGTCTTCCTCCATGAGCTGCTCGAAAACTCGCTGTTCCTCTGCCGAGAGGTTGTTCCATGCGGCTTCCAACTCCTGCTCGCTGGCTGCGTTGACAAAGGCTTCGATTTCTTTTTTCATGGTGCATCCTCCTTTGGCTGCGAAAAGCGGATTTTCAAAAAGTGCGGGTTTTCGTGAGAGCAAGAATCGTCCCGTGGCCACAAATTTTCAATTCTTGAAAATTCTTGCCCCCTTGGGACAGCTTCTTGTTGGGGCGTGCCTGCCCCAAACCCTGCTGGGTGATTTCATTCTTGGTGGTTGCTATATTGCTTATATGCCTTTTCAAATCCTGATTTGTTATATATGATAAATTTATAACATTCTCCGTCTTTCATGGAAATTGCTGCAACAGGAACGACCATCTGACTCCATGAAAGCTCCCTTATCTCGTTCATGGGCAATACAAGGTTGCGATACAGTGGACTGACTGTGAGCTTTTGAGTTGAATATGTAATGCTCTGTTCATCAATGTACAAACCACCGCCAATGATTCCATTACGGCATAAGCTACACACAAAAGTTTTTCCCATAATATTACCGCCTCCTATTAGTTGATGGTTGGTTAAGTTGAGTATATCATATTGATTTCCAGAAGAACACCCCTATATAGGAGATTTTAGCCGTTTTACTGCGTACGTGCGTACGAGAGATTGGTACGCACGTACGCAGCGATTTGCCCGAAGCGCACCCTATACAGCCGTTTCCCCCTCGGAGAGCCCACTACACTTTGCAGACCGCAGGGATGAAAGTGTCATAGTGGGTTATTACACTTCCGCAGAAGCGCCTTTTCCTCGCCGCAAACAGCCGGGGTGCACTTTTGTGGAGCTCTTCTGTGCGGCGAATCCACATCGCCCACAGGCGATGTGAGCAGGGATTCCAAAGAGGGCGCAGCACCCTTGGCACACGACTTTGGTACAAAGTCTAGTGTGTTACACCTTGATAGAGGTGTACAGAATCCCGATATGCAAAAAGCCCCATGCCCAACACCTTAACGGTGCGGACATGGGACTTGATGCTTCCTCGGCCTAGCCGGGTACTCGTAACCAATCCTGACAGGCAGTTGCCATGTCATTTCTCGAAAACTGTTTTACGAACACCCAGCTAAAACCGGGAGGGCCTTTTCGTTTTGCTGTACGCTTACTTTTCGGCGGGCGTCTCCGGAGCAGCGGGCGCTTCCGAATGGTGGCACTTGGCCAGCATATCCAGCTCCGGCATCAGCTCGGTGCTGATGACCGACAACATCTGCTCCATCTTGTCGCAGTCCTCTGCGGGGAACCGCTGACGCACTCGCTCGATGACGGTGTGCAGGTAGGAGTAGCTGATGCTGTAGTAATCGATGTATTTCTGGGTGGGGCGCAGATAGTACTCGCGGCGGTCGGTGGTGGACTGGATCTTCTCCACATAGCCCTTTTTCACAAGGCTGCCGATCTTGTAGGCCGCGTTGGGAGTGGAAATGCGCATCATGCGGGAGAACTCCGCAATGGTCGGCTCGCCCATCGCCATGATGCCCTCCATGCAGAAGGACTCCACCGTGGTCAGCGTGGCCTCGCGGGTGGCAAAGCGCTGAAATACATTTTGATAAAAGTGCAGCTTGAATTTGGTATAAACGTCCTGAAAGACTTCTTCCAGCATGGATTCTCCTTCCATGAGCCTAATAGCTCAAAAAATTTACTCTTTTTACAGTATACCATGATTCTGGCCGGAGGGGAAGAGAAAAATCCACGATTTTGGTGGAAATTTTAGGCTTTTCCGGACTTTTTCTTCCCGGGATGGCCCATCCGTGCCCTGACGATGCTCAGGATCACAAGCTCGATGACGACGGCACAGGCCAGCAGCACGAAGGAGGTCAGGACGTTGGCAGCCTCGCCGAGGACGGCCTGCGCTGCGCCGCAGAGCAGGTAGCAGCCCGCCGAGATGGCGGCGGCGGTCATGGCATAGGGCAGCTGAGTGGAGACATGGTTGACATGGCTGCAGTGGGCACCGGCGGAAGCCATGATGGTGGTGTCGGAGATGGGCGAGCAGTGGTCGCCGCAGACCGCGCCGGACAGGCAGGCGGCGATGGAGACCACCAGCATCTCACCCTCCGGGAACGCATGGCAGACGATGGGCACGAGGATGGAGAAGGTACCCCACGAAGTGCCGGTGGCGAAGGCGAGGAAGACGGCCACGAGGAAGATGATGATGGGCAGCAGGTACTGCAGCGCCGCAGCGGAGCCGCTGAGCAGGCTGGCGACGTAGTATTTTGCGCCCAGCAGGCCGGTCATGCCGGAAAGGGTCCACGCCAGCGTCAGGATGAGCATGGGGCTGACCATCGCTTTGAAGCCCTCGGGGATGCAGGCGGCGAAGTCCTGAAAGGTCATGACGCCCCGCACCCGGTAGAAGACGAAGGTGAACATCAGGGCGATGGAGCTGCCCATCACGAGGCCCACAGAGGCGCTGCAATTTGCGAAGGCGGTGATGAAGTCCACGCCCTCGAAAAAGCCGCCGGTGTACACCATGCCGAAGATGCAGGCCGCGATGAGCACCAGCACCGGTGCGATGAGGTCTACCACATGGCCGCGGGCGTCGGAGCCGTCGTCCACATCGTCGCCGTAGGGGCGGTCGTCGGTGGTGAAGAGGTCGCCCAGCAGGGCGTTGTCCTCGTGCTTCTTCATGGGGCCGTAGTCGAAGCCGCTGAAGATGAGGAAGAGGCTCATCACCATCGTGAGGATGGCGTAGTAGTTATAGGGGATGGTGCGCAGGAACATGGTGAAGCCGTTGATGCCCGAGCCTTCCGGCACCGAGGAGGTGACGGCGGCAGCCCAGCTGGACACCGGCGCGATGATGCAGATGGGGGCGGCGGTGGCGTCGATGAGGTAGGCCAGCTTTGCGCGGGAGACCTTCTGCCGGTCCGTGACCGGGCGCATGACGGAGCCGACGGTCAGACAGTTGAAATAGTCGTCCACAAAGATGAGGATGCCCAGCAGCAGGGTGGCGAACTGTGCGCCTGCCCGGGTGTGGATGTGGGTGGAGGCCCAGCGGCCGAACGCGGCGCTGCCGCCGGCCTTGTTCATCAGGGCCACAAGGATGCCCAGCATCACCAGAAAGACGAGGATGCCCACATTGCTGGCATCGGACAGCTTGGAGATCATACCGCCGTCCTCGTTGAAGAAGAGGGTGGTCAGCGCAAGCTCAAGGTTGCCGTTGGCGTAGAGCAGCGCACCGGTGGCGATGCCCACCAGCAGCGAGGTGTAGACCTCCTTGGTGTTCAGGGCCAGAACGATGGCCACCACAGGGGGCAGCAGGGAGAGCGCAGAGCTGTATACTGCGCAGGTGTAGGTGGAGGGGTCGGCGATCTTGCCGGGCGTTGCTGCGGTGCACCACAGCAGCAGGGCAAACACCAGAAGAGCACCCACCCACGAAAGATTGGTTTTTTTCATGATAAGCTCCTCACTTGATTTTTTTGCGGTCTGCCGGGCAGACTATCCCCAAGAACGGGGACGGAAGGGGGTGTTGGCTGCGCCGGACTATAAAGCGATGTATCTGGAACTGTTCCGCGCCAGCGAGCAGGCAGCCCGGCTCCTGCAGGAAGCACAGGCCCGGGCCGAGCAGCAGCTTCTGGCTGCCGACCCGCCGCCCATCGAGCTTGCCGGGCGCGGAGAGCAAAAAGATTAACCTTTCTTGCTCTCGGCCTTGGCGGCAAATTTGGCGTCGTTGACCACGAAGCGCTCGTGGACGCCGCCGCCCACGGGGCCTTTCTCGTCGTACAGGGACACTTTGAACACCAGCTTGCGGCCCTCCACAGCGGTCAGCTCGCTCTCGCAGGTGACGGTCATGCCCACGGGGGTGGGGGCGGTGTGCTCCAGCTCCAGCTTGGTGCCCACAGAGCCGCAGCCCTCGTCCAGTGCGTCGGCGACGCTCATCCAGCAGGTCTTTTCGGCCAGCGCCACCAGTGCGGGGGTGGCGAAGACGTTCAGCGTGCCGCTGCCCATCGTCTTGGCGGTGTTTTCAGGGGTGACGGCGACGCTCTGCCTGCCGCGGATGCCAGTTTCTAACATAAAAATGCCTTCTTTCTCAAATCTTCGTCCTGCCGCAGTTTGCGGCAGATAATTTCACATTCGTAAGGATACCACAAAATATCGGTCATTGCATCTGTTTTCGGGATTTTTTCTCCAAAACTCTTTCCGCCTGAAGCCAAAAGCGGTATCATAAGCTGGACAAGGAGGGAGAGAAGATGAATGATTTCTGGAAATCCTACGACATCACCCACGCTGAATTTGGAGCCGATTACCGGTGTTATCCGCTGTATGGCGGCATCCACCTCACAGAATTGGCTCTTTCGCTTGCATTCATTGCAGGAATGGCTTGGTGGTATCGCCGCAGCTCTGCCCGCACCCGGCGGCGTATTTTAATAGGAGTCACTCTCCTACTTGTGCTGGACGAAGCTGCCCTCCTGCTGGGGATGGAGCTGACCGGTCAATGGAACTGGAGCTATCTGCCCCTGCACCTGTGCAGCATCAATGTCTTTGTCTGCCTATACAACACCCTCACGGACAGGAATTGGTGCAAAGAGGAGCTTTATGCGCTCTGCATCCCGGGTGCGGCGCTGGCTCTGCTCTGTCCCAGCTGGCTGGATGTCCCCTCTTGGTGGACGCTCATCAATCTGCACTCGGTCAGCATCCATGCCCTGCTGGTACTCTATCCTACCCTGCTGGTGGTGGGTGGCTATCGTCCCAGCCCCCGGCGAATCCCACAGGTGCTGGCGTTTTTGTTTGGATCCGCCCTGCCCATCTACTTTTTGAATAAGCCGCTTGGCACCAACTTCTATTTTCTCAATAATCCCTATGGGAATATCATCACCAGTACATTTACAGAGCTGCTAGGTGAAAAGTATTATATTCTGGGCTTTCTGCCTGCCATCGCGCTGGCGCTGGCCGTTATGTATCTGCCGTGGGCCTTGAAGGAGTGGCGGAGCAGAGGGAGGACATAAAACACAGCAGGGATGTTTTAATGAAACCGCAAGCTGATTGCAAATTTCCGGCGTTTTACGGTTTATTTTGTCAATTTGGGAGGCATGATAAGTTTTTGTGCCAAAACGCTTGACAGGGGGGCATCTGCGTGTTATCATGAATACATGAACAGATGTTCATATGTGAAAACGAAAGGGTGACAACGATGGCTGAAGAGGTCACTTCCCCCGAAAAGCTGCCCAAGGCCCCGCCGGTGCTGCCGGACGATGAGGTGCTTTATGAGCTGGCCGACCTGTTCCGGGTGTTCGGCGACTCCACCCGCATCAAGATCCTCTATGCCCTCCACGACGACGAGCTTTGCGTGCAGGACATCGCAAACGCCGTCCAGCTCAGCCAGTCGGCGGTGAGCCACCAGCTGCGGGTGCTGAAGGACACAAAGCTCGTCCGCTTCCGCCGCGACGGCAAGACCGTCTACTATGCGCTGGACGACGACCATGTGCGCAGCATCCTCTCGATGGGCATGGACCATATCGAAGAGTGATGCCCCCTGAAATGCTGCAAGCTCTGCTGCACCCTGCGGCGGGGCGGATATATAGAAAGGCTGGTACTTATTATGAAAAAGAGCTACAAGATCGAAGTGGACTGCGCAAACTGCGCTCAGAAGATGGAGGATGCCGCCAACACCGTTTCCGGCGTGGCAAAGGCTACCGTCAGCTTCATGACCCAGAAGATGAGCGTCGAGTTTGCCGAAGGCGCTGACCCCAAGGCCACCATGCAGAACGTCCTCGTTGCCTGCAAGAAGGTGGAGGACGACTGCGAGATCTTCGGCATCTGAGCGTCTGCCGCAGCGGACGAGATGCGGGTGGAAACTGTGGAAAAATGAATCAGTTTTCAACAATTTCCACCGTGTTTTCAACATCCTTTGCGCAAAAGTAGAAAAATAAACGCGCATTTGAGGCTTTTTGCGGGAAAACATCGTGGAAAAGCCGGGGGAAAGGGTGGAAAACAAGCCCCTTGTGGGGAAAACCTGTTGAATCTGAGAAAAGTGCCCCAAAGGAGGCCTGAGACCCATGACGAAAAAACAAAAGAAAATGCTCTACCGCATCCTCGCCGCTCTGGCGCTGGTGCTGGTGCTCAAGCTGCTGCCGCCCCTGCCTATGGCGGCAGAGCTGCTGCTCTACTGCATCCCCTACCTCGTGGTGGGCTGGGACGTGCTCCGCAAGGCCCTGTTGGGCATCAAGAACCGTCAGGCCTTCGATGAGTGCTTCCTGATGGCAGTCGCCACCGTGGGCGCATTCGCGCTGGGCGACTACGTCGAGGGCTGCGCCGTTATCATCTTCTATCAGATCGGCGAGCTGTTCCAGAGCGTGGCCGTCGGCAAAAGCCGCCGCAGCATCTCGGCCCTGATGGACATCCGGCCCGACTATGCCAACATCGAGGGCGAGGACGGCAAGCTCGAACAGGTGGACCCCGACGAAGTCGAGGTGGGCACGGTCATTGTGGTCCAGCCCGGTGAGCGTGTGCCCATCGACGGCGTCATCGTCGAGGGCGCTTCCACCCTGAACACTGCCGCCCTCACCGGCGAGAGCCTGCCCCGCGATGTCCAGTCCGGGGATGAGGTCATCAGCGGCTGCGTCAATATGAGCGGCCTGCTCCGGGTCAGGACCACCAAGGAGTTCGGCGAATCCACCGTCTCCAAGATCCTCGACCTTGTGGAAAATTCCAGCATGAAGAAGGCTCGGGCTGAAAACTTCATCACCCGCTTTGCCCGGGTCTACACCCCGGCGGTCTGCTACGGCGCTCTGGCGCTGGCCTTCATCCCCCCCATCGTCCTGCTTCTCATGGGCCAGCCGGCCCGCTTCGGGGACTGGGTCTACCGTGCCCTCACCTTCCTCGTCATCAGCTGCCCCTGCGCTCTGGTCATCTCCATCCCGCTGAGCTTCTTCGGCGGCATCGGCGGCGCGTCCGCCTGCGGCATCCTCGTCAAAGGCTCTACCTATCTGGAAGAGCTGGCCAACACCGGCGTCGTGGTCTTCGATAAGACCGGCACCCTGACGCAGGGCACTTTTAAAGTCACCAAGATCTGCCCCGTGGAGGGCGGTGCGGAGGAAGCCCTCGTGGAGGCTGCTGCGCTGGCCGAAAGCTGGTCGAAGCATCCCATTTCCCTGAGCATCAAGGCCGCCTACGGCAGGGACATCGATGCCGCCCGCGTCACCGATGTGGAAGAGCTGGGCGGCCACGGCGTCACCGCCAAGGTGGATGGCAGGCCGGTGGCGGCGGGCAACGCCCGCCTGATGGAGAAGCTGGGCCTTTCTGTCCCCGATGTGCCCCAGACCGGCACCATCGTCCATGTGGCCATCGATGGCGAGTATGCGGGCTACCTGCTCATTGCCGATGTGGTGAAGCCCCACAGTGCACAGGCCATCAAGGGCCTCAAGCAGGCCGGCGTCCGCAAGACGGTCATGCTGACCGGCGACGCCGAGCCGGTGGCGAAGGCCGTCTCGGCAGAGCTGGGCCTCGATGAGTACCATGCGGGCCTGCTGCCCGGCGACAAGGTGGACCAGATTGAGAAGCTCATCGCCGAGAAGCGGCCCAAGGAGAATCTGGCCTTCGTGGGCGACGGCATCAACGACGCCCCTGTCCTCTCCCGCGCTGACATCGGCATTGCCATGGGCGCACTCGGTTCGGACGCCGCCATCGAGGCCGCAGACGTCGTCCTGATGGACGACGACCCGGCCAAGATCGCCCTCGCCATGCGCATTGCCCGCCGCACCAAGGGCATCGTCTACCAGAACATCGTCTTTGCGCTGGCCATCAAGGCGGCCTGCCTGCTGCTGGGCGCGCTGGGCATCGCCAATATGTGGGCTGCCATCTTCGCGGACGTCGGCGTTATGGTCCTCGCTGTTCTGAACGCCACCCGCGCCCTCTACACGAAGGACCTCGTGAAGAAGGATAAGCTGGACTAAGGGCCGCATCCTATCGCAAAAAGAAAGCATCCGCAGAGGGTGTTTCTCCGAAAAAAGCTCGGAGAGCCGCCTCTGCGGATGCTTTTTGTCTGTCGGCAGGGGGAAACTCCTCTCTTGCAATGTACTATAAACCTGTTATAATACTAGAATGGAGGGTTGAAGCCGATGCAAGAACAAAACGAAATAAAATTGAACCGTGCGCCGGTGTGGCGCGCGTTCCGGGCCGCAGCGCCCCAGACGCTGCCGGTGTTTGCCGGATATTTGGTGCTGGGCCTCGGCTACGGCATCTATGTGCAGTCGCTGGGTCTGCCGGTCTGGCTGCCGCCCCTGATGGGCACGGTGGTGTATGGCGGCTCGCTGGAATTTGTGCTGGCGTCGCTGCTGCTGGGCAGTTTTGCGCCGGTGTCGGCCTTTCTGATGGCCCTGATGATCCAGGCACGGCACCTCTTCTACGGCCTGACCATGCTGCAGCGCTACCGGGGCTACGGCCTGCGCAGCGCCTACATGATCTTCGCCATGAGCGATGAGACGTTCTCCATCACCTGCTCAGCAGAGCCGCCGGAGGGGGTGGACCGGGGCTGGTTCATGTTCTTCATCACCCTGCTGGACCAGTTCTACTGGGTCGCCAGCGCGGCCATGGGGGCGGCCCTCGGCGCAGTCCTGCCCTTCAGCACCGAGGGCGTCGATTTTGTCATGACGGCCATGTTCGTGGTCATCTTCCTCAACCAGTGGGAGAAGGAAAAGCAGCACGCCAGCGCCGTCATCGGCCTCGCTGCGCCGCTGGTCTGCCTGCGCATCTTTGGCGCGGGCAGCTTCCTCATCCCCTCGATGGTCTGCATCCTCGCGGCCCTGCTCCTGCTCCGCCGCCCCATCGAGGCCAAGGAAAGCGAGGCGGTACGATGAGTGATTTCCAATTCATCCTGACCATCGCCGTCTGTGCGGCGGCGACCATGCTCACCCGGCTTCTGCCCTTTCTGGTGTTCGGCTCCCGGGGCGGCAGGGTGCCCGAGGCGGTGGAATATCTGGGCCATGTGCTGCCCGCCGCTATCTTCGGGATGCTCATCGTCTACTGCCTCAAGGGCGTCAGCTTTGCCACAGGCAGCCACGGCATCCCCGAGGCCATCGCCATCGGCGTGACCGTCGCGCTCCATAAGTGGAAGCATCAGACGCTCGTCTCCATCGCAGGCGGCACGCTGTGCTATGTGCTGCTGGTGCAGATGGTGTTCTGAAAATGTGGTCGTGCTGGTCAAACCGGCACGATTTTTGATTTTTTAGTGATAAAACGTATCAAAATTGACCTGCCGGTAGAACCGCTGCTGCAACTGATCGAAGCTGTCGCAGTCCTGTGCCAGCAGCCACATGATCTTGGTCACGACGGCCTCGATGGTCATATCGTGGGCCTCGAGGAAACGGAAGCGGTTCTTGACCCGCTTGCCCACCTCGTAGATGCCCACATCGCTGCCCTCGTAAGTCACCTGTGTGGTGAGGATGAGCACCTTGCGGGTCTTGTCGTAGTCGCCGAGGCCCTCGGCAAAGGCGTCCATCAGCCGCTGGGGGATGCCGCCTACGCCGAAGCTCTCCACGATGACGCAGTCGTAGAGCCGGAAGATGTCCGGGATGAGGTCGGGGCTGAGGCCCGGCGTCAGCTTGAGCAGGAAGACCCGGGGGCTGAGGGCGCGGCCAAACTCCACCGGGCCGGTGGGCCAGGGCGAGGGCACATACCGCACTAGACGGTCGCCCTGTACCAGCGCCAGCGCCGGAAAATTTACGGAGGCGAACGCGTCGTAGCTGATGGTCTTGTTCTTTTTGGCGCGGGTGCCCGCGATGACGTGCCCGCCGAACACCACCATAACGCCCCGGCTGCCGGGGTCAAGGGCGCAGATGACGCTGTCGCGCAGGTTTTTCTTGGCGTCGGTGATCTCGTTGGAGATGGGCTGCTGTGCGCCGGTGAGGATGATGGGCTTGTCGGCGTTCTGGATGAGGTAGGACAGTGCCGCCGCCGAGTAGGCCAGTGTGTCGGTGCCGTGGCAGATGATGAAGCCGTCGTAGAGGGCGTAATTTTCCTGCACGGCCTTTGCCATCATCAGCCAGTGCTCCGGGCCGAGGTCGGTGCTGTCGATGCTGCACAGGGCCAGCGTGTCGGGGCAGCAGAGGTCGTTCAGCTCGGGCAGATGGGCCAGCAGTTCTTCGCTGGTGAGCACGGGCTTGAGGCCCTGCTGGGTGCGGACGCTGGCGATGGTGCCGCCGGTGGTGATGAAAAGCAGGCGCTGCTTTGTGGACATAAGTAAAAGCCTCCATTGGGAAGATAAAAAATCAAATTCAAAGAAAGTATAACACACTCTCCGGCCCTTGCAAAGTGGAGTTCCGGCGGGAAATGGAGGCTTTTGGGACTTGGTCACAGAAATGTGGAGATTTTGGTGTATAATAGAAGAGTAGAGCGAGGTTGCGCGGGGTAAGGTTTCTTTAAGTGGGCTTGCGCGCCTGTGCGCGGGGCAGAGCGCTGTTGCGGTAAGGCTAAGTTCTCTTTTGCGTGCCAAAAGAGAACCAGAAAAGCACCCGCTACTTTCGAGGCGCGGGAGGCACGAGAAAGGGGCTGCTCGCCCCTTTCAGACCCCGAAGGAGATGTCGAAGCACAAAAATGCTAGCCGCTTCGCTAAACGCATTTTTTGTACTTCTCCGGTTTACGGCTCCGCCGATGGTGTTACGTTT
>NZ_JAJEQL010000032.1:0-23666 GCF_020687345.1 Faecalibacterium butyricigenerans | reverse complement strand
AAACGGAAAAAAGCTAGCCGCTGCGCTAAACGCTTTTTTCTCGTTTCTCCGATTTGCTGCTTCGCAGCTGGTGTTACCTCTCTGCTTCTGGCCCAGCGGAGCGACTACGGCGAAGATGCCGCGAATAAAAAAACAGAAAAACTAAGGAACCAATATCATGTCAATGTTAAATCAATTTTTCGATTACAAGCCCGAAGTTCTGGCGCTGGACGAAAAGGCCCTTGCGCTTTGCCAGCCCTACTTCAAGCAGATGGAGGACATCCGCGATTACAACCAGCTCAAGATGCTGAAAGCCTTTGCGGACACCCAGATGTCCTCCACCGATATGCTGGGCACCACCGGCTACGGCCTGTGGGACAGCGGCCGCGCCAAGCTCGAGCAGATCTTTGCCGAGGTGATGGGCGCGGAGGATGCGCTGGTGCGCAGCCAGTTCCAGAGCGGCACCCACACGCTGGCGGTGGCCCTCTTCGGCCTGCTGCGGGCGGGCGATACCCTGCTGGCCGCCACGGGCCGTCCCTACGACACGCTGGAAGGCGTCATCGGTCTGGACGGCAAGGGCAAGGGCACCGGCACCCTGATGGACTACGGCATCCGGTACGACGAAGCGCCGCTGAAGGCGGACTTCACCCCGGACTATGAGCTGATCGCCCAGAAGGCCCCGGGCGCGAAGGTGTGCCACATCCAGCGCAGCCGCGGCTATCTGCAGCGCAACGCTTTCGACCTCGACACCATCCGCAGGGTCGCTGACACCGCCCGCGCCGCCAACCCCGACATCATCGTCTTTGTGGACAACTGCTACGGCGAGTTCACCCAGAAAGAGGAACCCTGTCAGGCCGGTGCCGACCTCGTGGTGGGCAGCCTCATCAAGAACCCCGGCGGCGGCATCGCCCCCACCGGCGGCTACATCGCAGGCCGGAAAGAACTCGTGGAGCTGTGCGCCTACCGTTTGAACGCCCCCGGCCTCGGCAAAGAGCTGGGCTGCACCCTCGAGACGCCCCGCGATATGTATCTGGGCTTCTACTACGCCCCCGGCGTGGTCTGCGAGGCCATCAAGACGGCCATCTATGCCCAGTGTCTGCTGGAGCTGGTGGGCAAAAAGCCCATCCCCCGCTACTGCGAGGCCCACAACGACATCGTCACCTGCTTTGATGCCGGTACGGCAGACGCCCTCATCGGCTTCTGCCGGGGCGTGCAGGCCGCAAGCCCCGTGGACAGCTATGCCGCTCCGGAACCCTCTCCCGAGCCGGGCTACACCGACGAAGTCATCATGGCCAGCGGCAGCTTCACGCAGGGCAGCACCATCGAGCTTTCCTGCGACGGCCCCCTGCGTGAGCCGTACACCTGCTATCTGCAGGGCGGCCTGAACTTCGCCGCCAGCCGCGCAGGCGTCCTGCTGGCAGTGCAGAATGCGTATTTCAAGGATTGAGTGTAGAAGAAGCTGCTGCAAGATAAAAATGCGATAGCGGTCTGCACAAAGAAATAACACAAGACCCGGAACCTCTCTGAGCCACTCTGGCCCTGAAAAGGTTCCGGGTCTTGTGCATTATAGCAATTCAACTTTTTAATGCAACAGCAACAGCGTTGAATTGCATATCGCAAATATGCTGTTTGAATGTTGCACTAATTTCTTGTCTTGCGATAAAAGCGCAGACTGCTCTACTCTTCGATATTCAAGAGCGGCAGCCTCAGTGTGAAGATGCTGCCCCTGCCGACTTCGCTTTGCAGGGTGATCTCGCCGTGGTGGAGGCGGGCCAGCTCCTGCGCGATGGTCAGGCCGAGGCCGGTGGAGTCGTGCTTTTTGTCGGCAGAGGTGTGGAAATACCGGTCGAAGACGGCCCCCTGATCTTCCGGTGCGATGCCGCAGCCGGTGTCCTGCACGCTGACGCAGGCCGTCCCGCCCTCGGCGCGGCAGACCACATGGATGCTGCCCCCGGCGGGGGTGTAGTGGATGGCGTTGGTCACGAGGTTCTGGAGGATCTGCTGCAGCCGCACGCTGTCGCCCCAGACGGGCAGGAGAACGTCGGCGCTGAGGCAGAGCGCAACACCCTTTTGGTCGGCCTCGCTCTGACAGGCCGCACAGACGGCGGCGGCTTCTTCGTTGAGCGCAGCGCGGTCCTCGTTGAGCAGGAGCTGCTTCTGCTCAAGCTTGGCCGCGAGGAAGAGGTCTTCCGTCAGCCGCCGCAGAAACTCGACGCGCTGGCGCAGGGCGGGCAGAAGGGCAGGCAGGGCCTCGGGGGCAGATTCCAGCGTTTCCAGCCCGTTGCTGACTGCAAACAGGGGGCTGCGCAGGTCGTGGAAGATGTTGAGCATCATGCTCTTGCGGGCATCGGTCTCGGCGGTCAGCTCCTTCGTCCGCTCGGCCACCCGGGCGTCCAGCTCCCGGGCCAGCTGCTCGGTGCGGTCGAAGAGGAGGGCGAACCGGCGACAGACGAAGACCATGCAGCCGATGGCAAAGGGCAGGTCGTAGAGGCGGGAGCAGCGCAGCAGGTAGAAGGGGACGGACTCCACGAAGAAGGGGCTGTCCAGACCGGGCAGCAGCGCCCAGATCCGGAAACCGGTGGTGACGGCGCAGGGCAGGAGCATCAGTCCGGCCCCCTCATAACCCGCCTTCACAGCGGCCATCAGGAGATAGAGGCAGAAGAACATACCGGCCGCCAGCACTCCCACTCGAAGCGGGGGATAGTCGTTCATGCCCAGCAGGAAGAAAACGGCACAGCCCGCGATGAGCCCGAGAAGCCCCCGCCCGGAGCGGGGCAGCTCCATGCCCAGCAACCCCGCAGCCAGCAACGCCGAGGCCAGCACCGTGAAGGCGAAGAAAGAGCGGAGAACGAGTTGAAGCGGGCCGCTCCGGATGGCCGGGAAGAAAAAGACCATCAGCGCCCACGCGCTCATGATGACAAGGTAGAGCAGAAAATATCCCAGCTCCGGCTGATGCTTATAATGGTAGAGGGCCAGCACCACCACCCCCATCGTCACAAAAGCCGTCAGGGTGATGAGCTGGGTCAGGGTGCGGAAACGGAAGGCGCGGTCGGCGAAAGCCGAGGACATCAGCCATGTCTGGGGGCTGCGGCGGCAGGCGAATACCAGCTCCACCGTTTCGCCGGGTGTAACATCCAGCGCGTACAGCTCGCCCGAGCGGGCAAGGTCGGTCAGCCGTTCGGCCTCCAGCGGCGCTGCCGTATTGGTAACGCAGAGGGTGAGAGACGAGAGATCCTCCCCGGCGGTGAAGGTGAAATGCCACTGGCCGGGAGCCTCCTGCCGCCAGCCATCCGGCGCGATGCCCTTGGCGGCCTGCTGGGCCGTAAGGACGCCGCCGCTGGGCAGCTGCTGGAACTGTGCATTGCCCCAGATGCCGGCCAGCACGATGAAAGCCGTCAGCAGGGCGGAAAAAATGAGAATGGGCCATTTTTGCTTCATGGCGATGCCTCCCCTTGTGGATGTAAGAAAAATAAGGTATACTATAGTATATCAAATCGTGCGAAAAAAGGGGAGGGCTGACAGGGATGATCCGCGTATTGTTGGTGGAAGATGACCCCGTGATCCGCGACACCACCTGCTATTTTTTAAAGAGCCAGCAGAATTTCGAGGTGGTCTGTGCGGAGACGGGCGGCGACGCGCTGAGCCATGCGCGGGAGAGGTTCGATGTCATCCTGATGGACATCCTTCTCCCGGACACCAATGGAGTAGACCTCTGCCAGCGCCTGCGAAGCTGGCACCACTGCCCCATCATCTTCACCTCCTGTCTGGACGACACTGACACCATCGTCCGTGCGCTGGAAATGGGCGGCGATGACTTTCTGGCCAAGCCCTATAACAACAAGATCCTTCTGGCCCGCATCATGGCCAACATCCGCCGGGTCCAGATGGACGGCGCAGAACCCAGCGTCAACGGCTACCACTGCACGGCCTTCACACTGGACGCCAACAGCCACAGCGTAGAGAAGGACGGACGCAGCGTCCATCTGGCTGATATGGAATACCGCATCCTGACCCTCTTTGTCCGCTACCCGAACACCTTTTTTACGGCCAATGAGCTTTACCAGAAGATCTGGGGCAAGGACAGCCTTGGCGATGTACGGACGGTGCAGGTCCATATCCATAACCTCCGCAGCAAGATCGAGCCGGACCCCGCAAAGCCTGTCTACTTAAAAAATGTCTGGGGAAAGGGATACGTCTTCCAGCCGGAGGGGGAAAGGGCTTAAGAATCGTTTAAATGAGAGCGCCGACTTTTTAAGGAAACTTAAACAGTCGGCGCTCTTTTTGCGGTTTGTTAAGCAAATAATTAACGAAAATGGACTTTGGGACGAAAATCAGACCGAATGGCGGCGGAGAAGTTTAAGGATTCTTAAAAGACAGACCCCTGCATTTGTGTTAAATTATTGTCGAACGATGTGGGCGCAGCGCGAGAAGGTCTGCCGCCGCACGGAGCTATGAGCAAGAATAAAGAAGAACGAGAAGAAAGGGTCTACGCAAAATGAATAAGATCTCCCGCAAAGGTTTTCTGAAGATCGCTGCCGCTGCCGCCATGTCCGGTGTCACTGCCGGTGCACTGGCTGCCTGCAACACCGCCGGCTCCTCCACCGCAGCTTCCTCCGGCGCAGCCGGTACCTACATCCCCGGCACCTATGAGGGCACTGCCGAGGGCATCTCTTCCACCGTCAAGGTCACGATGACCTTCTCTGACAGCGCTGTGACCGATGTTGTGGTCGATACCTCCGGCGAGACTGCTTCCTACGGCGCTGCCGCTGCCGACGAGCTGCGCGAGCAGCTGATGGCCGCCGGCTCTGCCGAGATCGACGGCGTCTCCGGCTCCACCATCACCTCCGACGCTGTCATGAAGGCCGCCAAGAGCTGCTACGCACAGGCCAAGGGCGAGGCTGCTGTGACCTCCGTCCAGCTGCCCACCGGCGATGAGACCGACTGGCTGGGCAAGGAGCCTGACATCGACGAGGCTGCCATCACTGAGACCGTGGACACCGACATCCTCATCGTCGGCGCGGGCAACGGCGGCATGGGCGCAGCTGCCTACGCAGCCGCCAACGGTCTGAACTTCCGCGTCATCGAGCAGAACGGCAATGTGCAGGATACCCGCCACTGGGTCGGTGCGGTGGACGGCTTCGGCGCACAGGCACAGGGCATCAAGATGGACCGCGCAAAGCTCCTGAGCGAGGTGTCCCGCTACGCTTCCGGCAAGTGCGACCAGCGCGTTGTCAAGACCTGGATCAACGAGTCCGGCGAGATGATCGAGTTCATCCGCTCCATCATGGAGGACAAGTACGGCGTCAAGATGATCTACACCTACGGCGATGAGGCAAGATGGCCCGCCGAGAACGCCGAGCACAACACCGACTATATGTACCCGGAGATCGAGTACACCTACGACCGCAGCTCCGGCGCAGCCCGCAACGAGCTGCTGCTGGACTACATCCGCGAGCTGGGCTATGATGTGGACTTCAAGACTTCTCTGGCAAAGCTGGAGAAGGACGAGACCGGCCGCATCACCGGCGTCATCGCCCAGAGCACCGAGGACGACCACTTCATCCGCTACAACGCCAACAAGGGTGTCCTGCTGGCCTGCGGCGGCTTCCCCGGCAACCCCTACATGATGGAGCAGCTGGACCCGCTGGGCACCTCCGTCACCACTGCCTGCTCCTACTCTCCGGCCGATAAGGGCTACGGCATCCGTGCTGCGGTCTGGGCCGGCGCAAACTTCGACAAGGAAGCAGCCCCCATGCTGTTCGACCGCGGCATCGTGGCCCCCGGCGTGGACGGCGGTTATGTGGCAAGCGATTCTGCCTTCGGCGGCAAGGCCTTCCCCGGCCCCATCCGCCAGTACAACCCCGGCACCCAGCCCTTCCTGAAGGTCAACCGCAACGGTGAGCGCTTCGCCAACGAGAGCAGCCCCTACAACGACATCGTCTATGCTGCTGCCCACCAGCCGGGCCGCGTCTACGCACAGATCTGCGACGCCAATATTCTGGAGGACGCAAAGCGCTTCCACACCATCGGCTGCTCTGCTCAGACCCGTGCCGGCGGCGAGAAGTATTTCCAGGGCAAGGTCGATGAGGCGGTCGCAGCCGGCACTCTGTTCGTCTGCAACACCATCGAGGAGCTGGCCGACAAGCTGGGCTTCACCGGTGAGGCAAAAGACACCTTCCTCGCTACCGTTGACCGCTACAACGAGCTGTACGACAAGCAGGAGGATGAGGACTTCGGCAAGCCCGCTTACCGCCTGAGCGCCATCCGCACCGCCCCCTTCTACGGCTGCTGGCTGGGTGCCTCCCTGCTGTGCACCGAGCAGGGCATCGCCATCAACGATAAGGGTCAGGCTCTTGACAACGACAACAAGCCCATGCCCGGCCTGTACGTCACCGGCGATATGTCCGGTTCCTTCTTCGCCAACAACTACCCCTGCCTGATGGCGGGCGTGGCAATGGGCCGCACCCTGACCTTCGCCATCAAGGCCATCAAACAGATGGGCGGTCTGGAATAAGTCGTCCCTCCGTGCTGCCTGAGCACAGGATAAAATGAAAAGACACCGCAGAAGCGCAAACTTCTGCGGTGTCTTTCGTTATTCGAAACCCTCTATACACAAAAAACACCAGATGGGTCGATGTCTCAAAAAACAGCCTCAGCACACGGCCCGGTGGACGGGCAGAGGCTCCGTGATGTCGGGGTGGATGCCCTCACGATAATCGAGGTCGCCCTGATCGAGGCCGCGCAGCAGCACCTCGGCCGTGGCGATGTTGGTGGAGATGGGCACGCTGTGCATATCGCACAGCCGCAGCAGATTCTGCTCGTTGCTGCTGCCGGTCTCCTGCTTGAGGGGGTCGCGGAAGAAGAGCACAAGGTCTACTTCGTCACAGGCCACCCGGGCCGCGATCTGCTGGATGCCGCCCAGCTTCCCGGAGAGGTAGCAGTGCACGGGCAGACCGGTAGCCTGCGCCAGCATCCGACCGGTGGTACCGGTGGCAATGACCGTGTTGCGGGATAGGATTCCACTGTAGGCGGTACAGAACTGAAGTGCAAGTTCTTTGCGGGAGTCATGTGCGAGTATAGCAATCGTCATAACGCTCTCTCCTTCATTCCAAGTATAGTGTTGTGGGTGGGCGGATATGCTCGGAAAAGTGTCCCCGGATAGAAAACGACTTAAAAAACTGAAGCCTCGTGGAGAACAACTCTCAACAAACAGACCAAACAAGTAAGATGGTGTTGAATTATACCTTCATCTTAAATTTAACCCACTCAAAGCCCGGATGTCAAGAGGTTTGTTGTGATTTTTGCAAGACAAAATGGGGAAAGTATGACTATAGCTTTGTGGAGAATGGCGAAAATTTGGATACAAGGATTTATTCTCCGGTGCATTTGTAAAAATTTTTTCATCCAAAAGTGTATCTTGCAGAAAAACAGTCCATCCGGATGAAACAAAAGTACAGGCCGGGGCGTCTGGCCTCGGCCTGTCGTGAAAAATGAAGAAAATTTTTATCGCAGCGGCAGTCTTGTCAAAGGATCACCGGACCTGACCGTCGCCGCGGATGATGTACTTGTAGCTGCACAGCTCGCCGAGGCCCATGGGGCCGCGGGCGTGGAGCTTCTGGGTGGAGATGCCCATCTCGCAGCCGAGGCCGAACTCGCCGCCATCGGTGAAGCGGGTGGAGCAGTTGGCGTAGACGGCAGCACTGTCCACGGCAGCCGTAAAGAGGGCCGCGTGGGCGTCGGTCCGGGTCAGGATGGCTTCGCTGTGGCCGGTGGAGTGGGCCGCGATGTGGGCGACGGCCTCCTCCACGCTGTCCACGACCTTCACCGCGAGGATGTAGTCGAGGAACTCGGTGTCGAAGTCCTTCGGCCCGGCGGGTGTGCCCGGGATGAGGGCGGCGGCGCGCGGGTCCAGCCGCAGCTCCACCGGGTGCAGGCCCTTGGCGGTGCGGTCCGGTCCGAGGCGCTGGGCCAGCTTCGGCAGGAACCCGGCCGCGATGGCGCTGTGGACGAGGCAGACCTCCTCGGCATTGCAGACGCTGGGGCGGCTGGCCTTTGCGTTCTCGATGATGTCCAGCGCCTTGGTTTGGTCGGCGGTGTCGTCCACGAAGATGTGGCAGATGCCGGTGCCGGTCTGGATGCAGGGGACCTTTGCGTTCTCGACGCAGGCCCGGATGAGTCCGGCCCCGCCCCGGGGGATGAGCAGGTCCACATACCCCACAGCGGTCATGAGGGCGTTGGCCGAGGCGTGGGTGGTGTCCTCGATGAGGCAGACCGCCGTTTCGGGCAGGCCGTTGGCCCGCAGGCCCTGCCGCAGGGCGGCTACGATGGCGTTGGCCGAGCGCCACGCCTCCTTGCCGCAGCGGAGGATGCAGGCGTTGCCGCTCTTGATGGCGAGTGCGGCGGCGTCGCTGGTGACGTTGGGACGGCTCTCATAGATGATGGCGATGACGCCCATCGGCACGGCGGTCTTTTCGATGAGGAGGCCGTTGGGCCGCTGGATACGGCTCAGCACCCGGCCCACCGGGTCGGGCAGGGCGGCGACGTCCCGGATACCCTTGGCCATCGCCGCGATGCGCTGGGGCGTCAGAGCGAGGCGATCCAGCATGACGTCGCTGATCTTCCCCTTGGCAGCAGCCATATCCTCAGCGTTGGCGGCGAGGATGGCGTCCAGATGCTCCGGTGCGCCGAGGGCGTCGGCCATCCCGCCGAGGGCGGCGTTCCGGGTGGTGCCGTCCGAGAGGGCGACGGCGGTCTTGGCCGCACGGGCGGCCTCGAGGATCTCCTGTGTGGTCATGGTCATGCCTCCTGTCTGTGGGCCGCAAAGCGGGTGCCGACGGCACGGCCCTCGGCGATGTCATAGAGCAGCTCGGGATGGGCGCCGTTGGCGATGACCATGTCGGCCCCGCTGGACGTCACCATCCGGGCGGCGCGGAGTTTGGTGGACATACCGCCGGTGCCCAGCGCCGACCCGGCCCCATCGGCCAGAGCCATCACCTCGGGGGTGATCTCTTTTACCAGCGGGATAAGCTTTGCCTCCGGGTGGGTGTGGGGGTTGGCGGTGTAGAGGCCGTCGATGTCGCTCAGCAGCACCAGAAGGTCGGCTTTGATGCAGCAGGTGACGATGGCGGCGAGGGTATCGTTGTCGCCGATGGAGGTGATCTCATCGGTGGCCACGGTGTCGTTCTCGTTGATGATGGGCAGTGCGCCCAGCTCCAGCAGCCGGGTGAGGGTGTTCTGAATGTTCTCCCGGCGGCTGGCGTGCTCGACGTCCACGCCGGTGAGCAGGATCTGGGCCACCGTATGGTCATAGGCGCTGAAGAGCCGGTCGTAAACATACATCAGCTCGCACTGGCCCACGGCGGCGCAGGCCTGCTTGGAGGACATATCGGTGGGGCGGGCGGGCAGCGACAGCTTGCCCACGCCCATGCCGATGGCACCCGACGACACGAGGATGACCTCATGCCCGGCGTTCTTCAGGTCGCTGAGGACCTTTACCAGTTCCTCGGCGTGGCGGATGTTCAGCCGCCCGGTGGCGTGGGCCAGCGTAGAGGTGCCCACTTTGACGACGATGCGCATAGATTCAGCCCTTTCCCATCTCTTTTGTCTTATTGTAGGCGGCGAGGACGGCGTCCATCACAGCGCCCCGCATCCCCTTTTCTTCCAGCACCCGGACGCCTTGGATGGTGCTGCCGCCGGGGCTGCACACGGCGTCCTTGAGTGCGCCGGGGTGCTGGCCGCTCTCGAGCACCAGCTTTGCGCTGCCCAGCACCATCTGGGCGGCATACTCCTGCGCTTTGGCCCGGGGCAGGCCGCAGGCCACACCGCCGTCGGCCAGCGCCTCGATGAACTGGTACACCCAAGCCGGGCCGCAGCCGGACACGCAGCTGGCTGCGTCGATGAGGGCCTCCGGCACGGCGTCCAGCCGCCCGGCGGGGGCCATCAGGCGGAGGAAGTCGGCTTCCTCCTCGGCGGTGACACCGGAGGTGCAGTACTGGATCATGCCTGCCCCCACAGAGGCCGGGGTGTTGGGCATGATGCGGATGACGGGGTAGTCCCCGCCGGCCAGCTCCTGAATGCGGCCGATGGACAGGCCTGCCGCCATGCTGCACAGCACGAAGCGGCCCGGCCGCTCGGCCAGCGTGAAGCGGAGAGGGGCAAGAAGCTCCTCCATCATCTGAGGCTTGACGGCCAAGAAGATGAGGTCGCAGCGGCCTGCGACTTCGTCGTTGCTGGTGGTGTTGCAGCCCAGCTCTGCGGCCAGCGCCTCCGCCTTGGCGGGGGTGCGGTTGGCCAGCCAGACGCTCTGGGGGTCGGCTGCCTTGCAGACGGCCCGGGCGATGGCCCCGCCCATGTTGCCGCAGCCTAAAAATCCGATGGTCTTTCTCATACTTACCCTTCCTTTCTGCTTTCCATTTAAGCACAGCCGGGCAGAAAATCAAGTATTTTGTCTCTGCTGCGGGGGAAAAGAGGCAGTCTTTGCCGGAAATAAAGAGGAAACACCCGGCGGTGGGACACAAAAAGTTCATGAAAATGTTGGAAAAGATGCTTGCACTGTTCCGGCGGTCTGCGGTATCATAAAGATATGACCGATGAAAGTTGGAAAACTCTGCGCGGCAGAGGGACAGGCAGAGAGCCTTGGGGCAAGAGGCTCTGGTCGGAAAGGATGGGCATTCTTGTGGCACAGACGACAAAACGGGCGCTGGAAGCATCGCTGAAAAAGCTGCTCCTCCGCAAGCCCCTGAATAAGATCACGATCAGCGACATCACCGAGGACTGCGGCGTCAACCGCATGACCTTTTATTATCATTTCAAGGACATCTATGACCTTGTGGACTGGATCCTGATGGAGGATGCCGCCGAGGCGCTGGAGGGACTTCAGGATTTCGAGACGTGGAGCGGGGCGCTCCGGGAGATGCTGGAAAAGGTGCAGGCCAACCGGGTGCTGGTGCTGAACGTCTACCGCTCGGTCAGCCGCGAACAAGTGGAGCAGTACCTTTATAAGATGCTGGACCCGCTGCTGCGGATATTCGTGGAGCGGCTGAACATCCCGGTAAAAGAGGAAGACAAGCAGTTCATCATCGACTTTTACAAGTACGGCTTCGTGGGACTGGCGCTGGAATGGATCCGCCGCGACATGAAGGCCGACCCGGCCATCATGGCCGAGCGCCTGAACACCATCATGCAGGGCGACCTGAAGCGGGCCTTGCAGCGCTTCCGCACGGATGGAAAAGCATCAATCGAGACAGACTGATAAAAAATTGAGCAACAAAAGCAGGGTGATGGAAAAACTATCACCCTGCTTTCGTTGTTTATAGAACCTTTGCGGAGAAAATGTTAAAGTATTGTCAAAGAAAACCGGCAAAGAACCGGCTAAGGAGGCTGACATTATGAGTACCGCATTGGATTCTCTGAGCCACAAGGTGCAGCGTGCTGCTGTCGGGACGATGGTGGATGTCGCACTGGCCCATGTCAACAAGGACCGTCAGAAGGCGATCGCCGAGATGGTGGACGTGGCAAAGCAGTTTTACGGCGATTCCTTCAGCGAGGAGACCTACGAGCACGCCCACGCCGTGCTGGCTGACCCGGACAGCAAGTGGTCGAAGCTCATCAACTGTGTGCTCAGCCAGACAGACCCCAATGTGGCCCGCACCACGGCCCTCAACCTCGGCTATGAGGCATTCTTCCGGGGCACCAAGACCATCCGGGAGAACCGGGTCAAGTACCGCTGCAACATCCCGTGGCTCATCCTCTTCGACCCCACTTCGGCCTGCAATATGCACTGTGTGGGCTGCTGGGCGGGCGAGTACGGCCACAAGAACAACCTCAGCTTTGAGGATATGGACAAGATCGTCACCGAAGGCAAGGCGCTGGGCGTCTACCTCTATATGCTCACCGGCGGCGAGCCGCTGGTGCGGAAGGCGGACATCCTTCGTCTGGCGGAGAAGCACAACGATGTGCAGTTCGCCATCTACACCAACTCCACCCTCATCGACGAGCCGTTCTGTGAGCGGGTGGTAAAGCTGGGCAACATCGCCTTCATGCTCTCCATCGAGGGCACGCCTTCCACCAACGATGCCCGGCGGGGCGATGGACACTATGCCGCTGTCATGCACGCGATGGACCTGCTGAAGGCCCACGGCATCCTCTTCGGGACGTCCATCTGCTACACGAGGGACAACCTTGAGGCCGTCACCAGCGACCACTTCATGCGGATGCTCTGCGATAAGGGCGCGCATTTCGGCTTCTACTTCCATTACATGCCGGTGGGCAACGAGGCTACACCCGAACTGATGCCCACCCCGGCCCAGCGCAAGTATATGCTGGAGCGCATCCGGTATCTCCGCTCGGAGAAGAGCGACATCCCGTTCTACCCGATGGACTTCCAGAACGACGGCGAGTTCGTGGGCGGCTGCATCGCAGGTGGACGCAACTACTTCCACATCAACTCGGCGGGCGACGCCGAACCTTGCGTCTTTATCCACTACTCGAACGCCAACATCCACGACAGCAGCATCCTCGACATCCTCCGCAGCCCCCTCTTCATGGCCTATCACAATGGGCAGCCGTTCAACAAAAACCACCTGCGGCCCTGTCCGATGCTGGAAAATCCCGAGCTGCTGCGGAAGATGGTCCACGACACCGGTGCCCACAGCACGGATCTGCAGTCCCCCGAGACTGTAGACCACCTCTGCGACAAGTGTGCGGCCTATGCGGCAGACTGGCAGCCTGTGGCCGACGAGATCTGGTCCCACGTCACGCTCCGGGAGAGCCGGTACGAGAACTACAAGGACTGGAGACCCACTACCGCGAAATGACTTTATCGGTCTTTCCACTGGAATAAAAATGCGCAGAAAAGCCCCCATCTTCACCGGCTGAGGCAGCCGGGAGGATGGGGGCTTGTTCTTGTTATTCTTCGCCGGAGTCGATGACGATCTCGGTCTCGCTCTCTGCTTCGGCAGGGGCGGGAGCCGGGTCATCCGGGTCGCCGAACTCTTCATGGTAGGTTTCTACCTGCCCGAGCTGGCCGTTGCGGCGGAGGCCATGGAACACCAGCTTCTTGATGATGTCGTAGATGACGGCAAACAGCGGCACACCTACGATCATGCCCACGAAGCCCCACAGCCCGCCAAACAGCAGGATGGA
This sequence comes from Faecalibacterium butyricigenerans, assembly GCF_020687345.1. Classification (NCBI taxonomy): domain Bacteria; kingdom Bacillati; phylum Bacillota; class Clostridia; order Eubacteriales; family Oscillospiraceae; genus Faecalibacterium; species Faecalibacterium butyricigenerans. The sequence goes on along the minus strand of NZ_JAJEQL010000032.1, from coordinate 10,544 downwards.
GAAGAGCACCCAGAAGCTGGAAAGTCCGGTGGTGTTGCCCAAGATCTTCGGGCCGATGACGTTGCCGTCCAGCTGCTGGAGCACCAGAACGAAGAGCACGAACCAGAGAGCCTTGATGGGACTCTGGATGAGGATGAGCAGGGTGGCGGGGACCGCACCGATGAAGGGGCCGAAGAAGGGGATGACGTTGGTGACGCCGATGATGACGGACACCAGCAGAGCGCTGGGGAACTTAAAGACGATGCAGGCAAAGTAGCAGAGCACGCCAATGATGGCAGAGTCCAGAATCTTGCCGTTGATGAAGCCGCCGAACATCCGGTCTGCGTAAAGGACTTCTTCCTGAATAAGCTGCGCCCAGCGGGGCTTGAAGATGCTGTAAAGGATCATCTTGGCCTGCTTGACAAGTTTTTTGCGGCTGGCCAGCAGGTAGACCGCAACGATGAGGCCGATGAGCAGGTTCTTGAACCACGTCACCACGTTTATGACGCCCACGCCTACGCTGCTCAGGATGCCCTGCAGGTTCTGGAGGGAGGGCAGCAGGGTGGTGCGCAGAGAGGCCAGATTGCTCGTGATGGCATCGTAAGCGTCGTTGAAGTAGCCCATCAGGGTCGCATTGTCCAGAAAGACGTCCTGCGTGTTGATCCACCGCATGAAGCGGGTGATGCTGGTCTGGGCCGTGTAGTAGAGGGAGGTGACGCTGGAGATGACCTGCGGCACCACCATCATCACCAGCGCGTAGACCACCAGAATGCCGAAGAGCAGGGTGGCCGCGATGGCCAGCATATTGGCCAGACCGTGCATCTTCTGGGGGAAGATGCGGTGCAGAAAGTTCTCGATGGTGTTGCACACCGGCTTGAGCAGGTAGGCGATGACCGCACCATAGATGAAGGGCATCAGGATGCCGGTCATGGTGGAGACGGCGTCGCCGAAGCCGTCGAAGCGGTAGATGAAGAAGAAAAAGAGGATGCTCAGGCTTATCGCACCAAAGCCCGCCAACATTCCGTAGATGTAGGGCTTGATGTGCGGTTTTTTGTCCATCATGTGAGACTCCATTCCTGCCGCAGACGGCAGGAGCCGATACGGCGATGTTTAGATTTTGTTGCTGCGGCGCCAGATGTGCATCTTCTCGGCCTCTTTGATGAGCTGCTCACGGAAGTCGGGGTGTGCCACGTTGATGAGGGCCTCAGCCTTCTCCCAAGTGGTCAGGCCCTTGAGGTTGACGCAGCCGTACTCGGTGCAGAGATAATGCAGGTTGGCGCGGGTGTCGGTGATGATGCTGCCATTTTCCAGCGTGGGACGGATGCGGCTCTCCAGCTGGCCGGTCTTTTTATTAAAGAAGGTGGAGGACAGGCAGATGAAGCTCTTGCCGCCCTTGGAGAGGTAGGCACCCAGCACGAAGTCCAGCTGGCCGCCTGCACCGGAGATGTGCTTGATACCGGCGCTCTCCGCGTTCACCTGACCAAACAGGTCGATGTCCACCGCATTGTTGATGGAGATGAAGTTGTCCAGTGCGGAGATGCTGCGGATGTCGTTGGTGTAATCGACGGGGGCGGACATACACTCGGGGTTGTTGTTGAGGTAGTCGTACATCTTCTGGGTGCCGGCACCGAAGGCGTAGACCTGACGGCCCTTGTCCAGCTGCTTGTGTGCGCCGGTGATCTTGCCGGCCTTGGCGATGTCCACAAAGGCATCGACGTACATCTCCGTGTGGACGCCGAGGTCCTTCAGGTCGCTCTGTGCGATGAGGCTGCCGATGGCGTTGGGCATACCGCCGATGCCCAGCTGCAGGCAGGCACCATTGGGGATCTGGGGCACGACGAGATTTGCGACCTTCAGATCGACCTCAGAAGCGGGGCCGGCAGCGGCCATCTGGCCAATGGGCGGGTTGCTGCCCTCCACGATGCCGGTGACCCGGGAGATGTGGACGCAGTTCTCCATGCCGCCGAGGCAGCGGGGCATATTGGTGTTGACTTCGACGACGATCTTCTTGGCCTTCTCGCAGACAGCGCCCAGATGAGAAGCGCTGGGGCCGAAGTTGAAGTAGCCGTGCTCGTCCATCGGCGTTACCTGAAAGACGGCGACATCCAGCGGGTCGGGGCTTTCGCGGTAATAGCGGGGAAGCTCAGAATACCGGATGGGGGAGTAGAACGAAAAGCCCTGTGCGATGGCCTTGCGCTCGATGCCGCCCATATGCCAGCTGTTCCAAGTCATGTGGGCAGCAGGGTCGTCGATCTGGAAGATCTCGGGCACCCACATCAGGATGCCGCCGCGGAAGTTGACATTCTCCAGCTCCGGCAGGCGCTTTGCAAGGGCGGCGTCCACGGCCACAGGGGTGTTGACACACCAGCCGTAGTCCACCCAGTCGCCGCTCTTGACCAGCGCGGCAGCCTGCTCGGCGGTCATCTTTTTCTGCGCGTACATTTCCTTAAAATCCATTATAAACCATCCTCTCCTATAATAACATAAAAGAATTGTAAATTTACCATTTACATTCCTGCGGAACAAAGATCTTTGCCGGAAATTTACCGTTCGTTTCCAGTTTTGACACCGGCTTATCACATCCCGGCGGTATCCTTGGAAACAGCAGGACGGATGCCTCCGGCAGAGGCAGACTTGCTCAACTTAGTTATAACATTAACAAAGAGCAGAATCAAGCCCCCTTTCGTAAAAAATAGCCCTACGGACAAGATGACTAAAAATCTTAGCAATTTGTGGGGATAATTTGGTACGACAAAAACAAATTTTTTCGAAAAAAGACTTGATAAAATTTTGACAATATGGTTTACTTAATGTGTACCAAGACAAAGCGCCCCAGTGCGACGTTAATTGACTAAAAATTAACGATGTTGCGAGGGGCGTATGCCTCGATACTTGAAGCGGGAACTGAAAAGTGCTATCATGGCAACACCAAATTGCGCTTTTCCAAAGCGCGGCGATAAAGGAGACCATACCGATGGCAACAGCAGTTTACCCCGGGTCCTTCGACCCGGTCACGAGAGGACATCTCGACATCATCAAGCGGGCAGCAAAGATCAACGACCACCTCATCGTGGCAGTGCTCATCAACAGCGCGAAGAACCCCCTGTTCACCGTAGAGGAGCGGGTGGCGCTGCTGCAGGAGTGCTGCAAGGACATCCCGAACGTGACGGTGGAGGGCTTTGACGGCCTGACCGTGGAGTTCGCCAAGAAGCGCCACGCCTCGGTGATGGTGCGGGGCCTGCGGGCCGTGACGGATTTCGAAAACGAGATCCAGCTGGCGCAGACCAACCACGCACTGATGCCCGGCATCGAGACCATGTTCCTCGCCACCAGCATCAAGTGGAGCTACCTTTCCTCCACCATCGTCAAGGAGGCTGCCCGCTACGGCAGCAACATCTCCAAGTTCGTGACGCCCAACGTAGAAGCGGCCATCCACGCGAAAGTGGAGCAGCTTCAGGCGGAAGGAAAGACCATCTGATCCCTTTTATCATGCAGAAAGGCTCTCGGGCCTTTTGATAGATCGTTTTACGAAAACCCCGTAAATATACACATTTCAGGAGGCTATTAACATGAAAAAAATTGTTATCGCATCTGCCTGCCGTACCGCTATTGGTAAGTTTGGCGGCACTCTGGCAAACGTCCCTGCTGCTGAGCTTGGCTCCATCGTCATCAAGGAAGCTCTGAACCGTGCAAACGTGAAGCCTGAGCAGGTCGATCATGTTTACATGGGCTGCGTCATTCAGGCTGGTCTGGGCCAGAACGTCGCCCGTCAGGCTTCCCTGAAGGCTGGCCTGCCCATCGAGACCCCCGCTGTCACCGTCAACGTGGTCTGCGGCTCTGGTCTGAACTGCGTCAACATGGCTGCTCAGATGATCGAGGCCGGCGATGCTGACATCGTGGTCGCAGGCGGTATGGAGAACATGGATATGGCTCCCTTCGCCCTGCAGAAGGCCCGCTACGGCTACCGCATGGGTTCTCCCATGGGCAAGAGCGAGCTGGTCGATACCATGGTCAACGACGCACTGTGGGATGCCTGCGGCTTCAACAAGCACATGGGCATGACCGCTGAGAATGTCTGCAGCAACGAGACCTATCAGAAGAAGTACGGCTACAGCCCCATCACCCGTGAGCAGCTGGATGAGTTCTCCTACAACAGCCAGATCAAGGCTGACAAGGCCATCAAGGACGGCGCATTCAAGGACGAGATCGTTCCTGTCGTCATCAAGGGCAAGAAGGGCGACACCGTGTTCGATACCGATGAAGGCCCCCGTCTGACCCCGGTCGAGAAGCTGGGCACCCTGAAGCCCGCCTTCACCAAGGACGGCATCGTGACCGCTGGCAACTCTTCTGCTATCAACGATGGCGCTGCTGCTCTGGTCGTCATGAGCGAGGAGAAGGCTAAGGAGCTGGGCATCAAGCCTCTGGCTACTTGGGTCGCAGGTGCTCTGGCAGGCGTCGAGCCTGAGGTCATGGGTCTCGGCCCCATCGCTGCCACCAAGAAGGTCATGGCAAAGACCGGCCTGACCGTTGATGATATGGATCTGATCGAGGCCAACGAGGCATTTGCAGCTCAGTCCATCGCAGTCGGCGAGGCTCTGGGCTTTAACAAGGACAAGCTGAACGTCAACGGCGGCGCCATCGCTCTGGGCCACCCGGTCGGCGCTTCCGGCGCTCGTATCCTCGTCACCCTGCTGTATGCTATGAAGCATCGTGGTGCAAAGAAGGGTCTGGCTACCCTGTGCATCGGCGGCGGCATGGGCTGCGCAACCATCGTCGAGATGGACTAAGTTCCCTTTGAAGGGTCACTCCGGATATTGATACCGCCCGGACAAGGGGCAGGACCGGAGACCTGTCCCCCTGTCCGGGGGCTGATTTGAGTAAGATATAACCTGATTGGAGGTTTTCACAATGGCATTTGTAAAAACCGAGGTGCAGGGCGCTGTCGAGATCATCACCATCGACCGCCCGAAGGCACTGAACGCCCTGAACCCCGAGGTTCTGGCTGACCTGAAGGCTGCTTTTGAGGCAGTCGATCAGGAGACCATCCGCTGCATCGTCCTGACCGGCGAAGGCGACAAGAGCTTCGTGGCAGGCGCTGACATCGGCTCCATGAGCACCATGACCAAGGCCGAGGGCGAGGCTTTCGGCAAGCTGGGCAATGATGTGTTCCTGATGATCGAGAGCTTCCCCATCCCCGTCATCGCAGCCGTCAACGGCTTCGCACTGGGCGGCGGCAACGAGCTGGCTATGAGCTGCGACATCCGCATCTGCTCCGACAACGCTGTGTTCGGTCAGCCGGAAGTCGGTCTGGGCATCACCCCGGGCTTCGGCGGCACCCAGCGTCTGGCCCGTCTGGTGGGCATGGGCATGGCAAAGCAGCTGGTCTACTCTGCACTGAACATCAAGGCAGACGAGGCATACCGCATCGGTCTGGTCAACGCAGTGTATCCGCAGGCTGAGCTGATGGAGAATGTCCTGAAGCTGGCAGGCAAGATCGCCAAGAACGCCCCCATCGCGGTGCGCAACTGCAAGAAGGCTATCAATGACGGCATCAGCCTCCCCATCGAGAAGGCTGTCGAAGTCGAAGAGAAGCTCTTCGGCGACTGCTTCGAGACCCACGACCAGAAGGAAGGCATGGCCTGCTTCCTGAGCCGTGAGAAACCGAAGCCCAAGGCTGTGTTCACCAACAACTAAAACCAACCACCTCTGCAAAGCCTCCCCGGAAAGGGGAGGTGGCGGAGAGGATATACATTACATAATAAAGGAGAGATTTCCCATGAAGATCGGTGTTATCGGCGCTGGCACTATGGGCCAGGGCATCGCAAAGGCATTTGCTCAGGTCGAGGGCAACACTGTTGCACTCTGCGACATCAAGCAGGAGTGGGCTGAGAATGGTCTGGCAAAGATCAAGAAGGGCTACGACAAGCTGGTGGCTAAGGGTAAGATGACGCAGGAGAAGGTCGACGCTATCGTCGCCGCCATCACCCCGGGCCTGAAGGAAGACCTGTGCGCTGACTGCGACCTCATCGTTGAGGCTGCTTTCGAGGATATGAAGGTCAAGCAGACCACTTTCGGCGAGCTGGATAAGATCTGCAAGCCCGAGTGCATCTTCGCTTCCAACACCTCTTCTCTGTCCATCACCGAGATCGGCAAGGGCCTGTCCCGTCCCATGATCGGTATGCACTTCTTCAACCCCGCTGACCGCATGAAGCTCATTGAGGTCATCGCTGGCTGCAACACTCCTGCTGAGACCGTCGAGAAGATCAAGGAGATCTCCGTCGCCATCGGCAAGAACCCCGTGCAGGTCAACGAGGCTGCCGGCTTCGTCGTCAACCGCATCCTGATCCCGATGATCAATGAGGCTGCCTTCATCAAGATGGAGGGCGTCTCCAACATCGCCGGCATCGACACCGCCATGAAGCTGGGTGCTAACCACCCGATGGGCCCCCTGGAGCTGGGCGACTTCATTGGTCTGGACATCTGCCTCGCCATCATGGACGTCCTGTACAAGGAGACCGGCGACAGCAAGTATCGTGCCTGCCCGCTGATCCGCAAGATGGTCCGCGGCGGCAATCTGGGCTGCAAGAGCGGCAAGGGCTTCTACGTTTACAACGCAGACCGCACCAAGACCCCGGTGGACGAGCTGTAATTTAGTTTGAAATTTCTCTCGGTCGCCCTCAAAAAGCGGCCGGGAGGAATTTGTTTGCACAGGACAAGCGTGCAGCTGCCCTGTGCTGAAAGAAAAACATCCGTTAGGAGGATATAGCGATGGATTTTACTCTGTCCAAGCAGCAGCAGATGGTGCAGAAGATGTACCGCGAGTTTGCTGAAAACGAAGTTAAGCCTCTGGCAAAGAAAGTTGATGCCGAAGAGTATTTCCCCAAGGAGACCGTCGAGAAGATGGGCAAGCTGGGCATGATGGGCATTTACTTCCCCACTTCCGTTGGCGGCGCAGGCGGCGATGTCCTGTCTTACGTCATGGCAGTTGAGGAGCTGAGCAAGGTCTGCGGCACTACCGGTGTTATCGTTTCCGCACACACCAGCCTGTGCGCAGCCCCCATCTACGAGAACGGCACCCCCGAGCAGAAGGCAAAGTACCTGCCCAAGCTGTGCAGCGGCGAGTGGCTGGGCGCTTTCGGCCTGACCGAGCCGGGCGCTGGCACCGACGCTCAGGGCCAGCAGACCATCGCAAAGGAAGATGGCGATTACTGGGTGCTGAACGGCTCCAAGATCTTCATCACCAATGCCGGTTTTGCTGATGTCTTCATCGTCATCGCTGTCACCGACGTCGTGCCCGACAAGAAGGGCCGTCCCACCAAGCTGTGCTCCGCCTTCATCGTGGAGCGCACCGACCCGGGCTTCTCCGTCGGCAAGGCTGAGGACAAGATGGGCATCCGTGGTTCTTCCACCTGCGAGCTGATCTTTGAGGACTGCCGCATCCCGAAGGACCGTATGCTGGGCATCCGTGGCAAGGGCTTCCAGCTGGCTATGGCCACTCTGGACGGCGGCCGTATCGGCATCGCCTCTCAGGCTCTGGGCATCGCCGAGGGCGCTCTGCAGGAGACTGTCGCTTACGTCAAGGAGCGCAAGCAGTTTGGCCGCAGCATTTCCGCTTTCCAGAACACCCAGTTCGAGCTGGCTGAGATGAAGGCCCGCATCGAGGCTGCAAAGTATCTGGTCTACGCTGCCGCTCTGAAGAAGCAGGAAGCAATGAACGGCGCAAAGGTCCGCTACAGCGTCGAGGCTGCTGAGGCTAAGCTGATCGCAGCCCGCACCGCCAGCGATGTCACCCGCCGCTGCCTGCAGCTGTTCGGTGGCTACGGCTACACCCGTGATTACCCCATCGAGCGCATGATGCGCGATGCCAAGATCACTGAGATCTACGAGGGCACCAGCGAAGTGCAGATGATGGTCATTTCCGGCGCGCTGCTGAAGTAAGGGAGGCAAGATTTACAATGAAAGCAATCGTTTGTGTAAAGCAGGTTCCTGATACCTCCGGTAAGGTGGCCGTCAAGGCGGACGGTACTCTGGACCGTGCCTCTATGGCAACCATTACCAACCCCGATGACCTGAACGCTCTGGAGGCCGCCCTGAAGCTGAAGGACGAGACCGGCTGTGAAGTCGTCGTCGTCACCATGGGTCCCCCGCCGGCCGAGGGTATGCTGCGTGAGCTGCTGGCCCGCGGCGCTGACAAGGCTGTTCTGGTGTCCGGCCGCGAGTTCGGCGGTTCTGATACCTTCGCAACCAGCCAGATCCTCGCTGCTGCGGTCAACAAGATCGGTGTCGGCCCCGAGGACGTCGTGTTCTGCGGCCGTCAGGCAATCGATGGCGATACCGCACAGGTCGGCCCTCAGATCGCTGAGAAGCTGCACCTGCCTCAGGTGACCTATGTTGCAGACATCCAGAAGGATGGCAACACCCTTACCGTCAAGCGTATGCTGGAAGACGGCTACATGATGGTCAAGGTGCAGACTCCCTGCCTGCTGACCTGCATCAAGGAGCTGAACCAGCCCCGCTATATGAGCGTCAACGGCATCTTCACCTGCTACGACAAGCCGATGGAAGTGTTCGATTACAATGCACTGAAGGACGATCCGCTGATCGAGGTCGATACCATCGGTCTGAAGGGTTCTCCGACGAACGTCTTCAAGTCCTTCACTCCTCCGCAGAAGGGCGCAGGCACTATGCTGACTGGCGACGATACCGCTGCACAGCTGGCTGGTATCCTGGCCAAGAAGCACCTGATCTGATGAAAGGAGCATAGGATTACAATGGCTGATTTTAACGAATACAAGGGCGTCTGGGTCTTCTGCGAGCAGCGCCAGGGCGCACTGATGTCCACTGATTTTGAGCTGGTCAGCGAGGCCCGCAAGCTGGCTGACGAGCTGGGCTGCGAGGTCACCGGTCTGCTGCTGGGCGACAACGTGGAAGGCATCGCAAAGGAGCTGGGCGGCTATGGCGCTGATAAGGTCCTGGTCTGCGAAAGCCCCCTGCTGAAGGATTACACCACTGACGCATACGCTAAGGTCGTCTGCGACATGGTCAACGAGTATAAGCCTGAGGTCCTGCTGATCGGTGCTACCAACATCGGCCGTGACCTTGGCCCCCGCTGCGCAGCTCGTCTGCACACCGGCCTGACCGCTGATGCGACCCATCTGGACATCGACACTGCAAAGTATGTCGAGTTCCTGAAGGAAAGCTCCACCATCGACCTGTCCAAGCAGAAGTTCGATTATGAGGATCGCAACCTGAAGATGACCCGTCCCGCATTCGGCGGCCATCTGATGGCTACCATTATCTGCCCCCGCTTCCGTCCCCAGATGTCCACTGTCCGTCCCGGCGTCATGAAGAAGGCTCCCTTCGATCAGGCCAAGGCAGATGCCTGCCAGATCGTGAAGCCCGCATTCAGCCTGACTGCTGACGATGTGAAGACCGAGGTCCTGAGCGTTGAGAAGGCAGCTGAGAAGCTGGTCGATCTCATCGGCGCAGACGTCATCGTCTCTGTGGGCCGTGGCATCAGCAAGGACGTCAACAAGGGCATTGAGCTGGCTGAGCAGCTGGCTGTAGCTCTGGGCGGCGGCGTTGTCGGCGCATCCCGTGCCGTCACCGACGCAGGCTGGATGACCGCTGACCATCAGGTGGGTCAGACCGGTAAGACCGTCCACCCCAAGATCTATGTGGCTCTGGGCATCTCCGGCGCGATCCAGCACACCGCAGGTATGCAGGATTCCGAGTGCATCATCGCCGTCAACAAGAACGAGTCCGCCCCCATCTTCGGCGTGGCTGACTACGGCATCGTTGGCGACTTGTTCAAGGTCGTTCCCGAACTCATCAAGCAGATCGAGGCAGCAAAGGCTGCTCAGTGATCGGCTGAGAAATAGGTTTCTGGAGGGCAGCTCGAAAGGGCTGCCCTCCTTTTTTGTGTTACAGCCAGAAAATAATAAAAATTCTAAAATTTACCATTGACAGAGCTAAGGGAGTATGGTATATTATTGCCAGAGAGATGAAGGCGCGTGAGCGCTGGAAAATCAGTTAAATCTGATCGACTCAAAAAAGAGTTTGCGAATAGAATATTTAGCAAAATAGTTGAAAAGCTATGACGCAAAGCTAAAGGGCCTGTAAAATGGTAGCCAGTTGCATTTTGAGGAATTGCCTTTACTTTGTCTATGAGTATTGTGGTTCCTCTTTTTTTAGTCGCCGGAACAGATTTGAGTGACGATGTCTTTCGAAAGTCCCCCGATAGACGAGCAGGAAACGTCTCTTGGGGGATTTTTTATGCCCTTTTGCGTCCCGCGGCTGCGATACCTATATAAAGATGGTATGGTTTTGCGTCTGAAAAATACAAGAGGATGAAGCCGATTTCAGTCAGCGCGAAAAAACTTGAAAAAAGAAGTAAAAAAGTGTTGACATCCGGGCGGTGATGTGGTATTATACTTGAGCGCCAAGCGCTGAGACAAAAGAATGACTTCCGAGTCTCAGCTAGAAGTAAAGCGAAAAGAACCAATAGACGCGAGAAAGTCCGGCAGGAATGTGAGAGACTTTCGAGATGCTCCAAGTTCGGTAAG